>JAFMQT010000640.1 GCA_017354515.1 Nocardia sp.
TATCTGGACGAACCCGATATGCCGGATGTGGATCTGTTCCTGCGGCCCTCGGGTGAGCTGCGCAGTTCGAACTTCCTGCTGTGGCAGTCGGCCTATGCCGAATTCGTCTTCCAGCACACGCTTTTCCCCGATTTCGATCGCCGGGACCTCTGGGATGCCTGCGTGGAGTACGCCAAGCGGGACCGGCGATTCGGTGGCGTCAAGTGAGTGATGATCTGGCGCTGGCCGACCAGCTGCAACGGCAGGCCGCGAACTGTCTGCGTGGTTGCGAGATCGCGGTCCGCGTCGAGGACGGTGGTGCGCTCGGCTTCGAATTCGAGGGCACGCTGTGTTCGGTGCGCGCGGTGACCTTGGCGCCCGGCCTGGATGTGCTGTCGCTGACCTGCGTGCTGGCCTGGGATCGGCCGCTGAAACCGCAGCTGCACAAGCGGGTCGCCGACCGCAACAACGCACTGCAGTTCGGATCGCTGACTCTCATAGCGCACGAGCGCCTGGCCGATGTGCTGCTGCGCTACACCTTCCCGGCGGCCGGTCTCACCGATGAGGCATTGACCACGATGCTGCTGCTGGTGCTTTCGGGCGCCTCACGAGCCCGCCAGGGTTTGGTGCCTTGACTTCTGACTTCAGTCAGGCCCGCGCGCAGTCGCGGCAGGTGCCGAACACCTCCATGGTGTGGCTGATATCGGTGAATCCGTGTTCGGCGGCGATGGTTTCGGCCCAGGACTCCACCGTGGGCCCCTTCACCTCGACCGTGCCACCGCAGCGCCGGCAGACCAGATGGTGGTGGTGGCCGCGTGAGCACTGCCGGTATACCGATTCGCCGGTGTCGGTGCGCAGCACGTCGACCCGGCCGGCGTCGGCGAGCGATTGCAGGGTGCGGTAGACGGTGGTCAGGCCGATGCCCTCACCGCGCCGGCGCAGTTCGTCGTGTAGTTCCTGTGCCGAACGGAATTCGTCGATATCGCCGAGCAGTCCGGTGATCGCGGTGCGCTGACGGGTGCTGCGGACCCCGACCGCGCCCTTGGAGTTCGCGCGTGCGGTGTCCGGCTTGTCGGCCACGGTCATCCTTCCTCGGCGTGTGCGACGGCGTCCACGACGATCCGTGCCAGATGGTCGTCGACGAGTTCGTAGATCACCTCGCGGCCGGTGCGCTCCCCGCGCACTACCCCGGCCGATTTCAGAATGCGCAGATGCTGGCTCACCAGCGGCTGGGTCACCCCCAGCGTATCGACCAGTTCGTGTACACAGCGCGGAGATTCGCGCAGCTGCAGCACGATGGCGATGCGGACCGGAGCGGCCAGCGCCCGCAACAGCTCACCGGCGTTGTCCAGGGTCGTGCGGGCGGGGACGGCGGGGGCGGTCGGCGCGCGATACGGATACGGATCGTGCGGAATGGGGGTGGGGGCCTCGACGGCGACGCGGCTTCGAGGCGGGTGGGCACCGCTGTCGGACATCGAACCAACTCCTTATTGGAAACCGATGCCATTATTGGTATGCACACGTGCGCATGTCAACCGGAGAGCCGGACGGGCCGGATACTGCTTCGACGCCGTCGCGACAGTCCCGATACGCTGGGGCGAATCGCAGATCCATCATCCAGAGGGAGAACTGGCACCGTGGCACCCAAGTCGAAGATCGACACCGTCGCGAATCTCGCAAAACGCCGGGGGCTCGTGTACCCCAGTGGCGAGATCTACGGAGGTACGCGGTCGGCGTGGGACTACGGGCCGCTGGGTGTGGAGCTCAAGGAGAACATCAAGAAGCAGTGGTGGCGGGCCATGGTCACCGGCCGCGAGGACGTGGTCGGCCTGGACTCCTCGATCATCCTGCCGCGCCCGGTGTGGGTGGCCTCGGGGCATGTCAACGTCTTCAACGATCCGCTGGTCGAATGCCTGAACTGCCATAAGCGGCACCGTCAGGATCACCTGCAGGAGAACTACGCCGGCAAACACCAACTCGACGACCCCGATGGTGTGTCGATGGATGTCATCGCCTGCCCGGACTGTGGCACCGTCGGCCAGTGGACCGAACCGCGCGATTTCAACATGATGCTCAAGACCTACCTCGGCCCGATCGAGTCCGAGGAGGGGCTGCACTATCTGCGGCCGGAGACCGCGCAGGGCATCTTCGTCAACTTCGCCAATGTCATGACCACCGCCCGCCGCAAGCCTCCGTTCGGCATCGCGCAGATCGGCAAGAGCTTCCGCAACGAGATCACCCCCGGCAACTTC
>JAFMQT010000284.1 GCA_017354515.1 Nocardia sp.
GGGCTTCACGGTGGTCCGCGGCGGATGATGTCAGAGCAACCGCAGCAGATCGCGCAGGGTGCGCAGCTGCTTGGGCGACAGCTCCGAGAGGGACTCCGGAGCCGGATCGGGTGTCGACATGGCCCGCTGGGCCGCGACCCGTCCAGCGTCGGTGATCGAGACCCGCTTGGCTCGCCGGTCGGCGGGATCGGGTTCGCGTGTCACCAGACCGCGCCCCTCGAGATCGTTGACCACCACGGTCGCCGCCGGCGGGTCCATCGCCGCCGCGCGGGCCAGATCCTTGAGCTGGAGCGGACCCGGCAGCAGGCGGCGCAGAATGCGAATCCGGCTGAACGGCATACCCATTCGTTCCGCGACCGCACGCTTCCACGGATCGCGGGTGTCGATGACGATCTGGCTCATCAACCGCCACACCTCGTCGGGGGTGGGGTCTTCGCTGGTGGTCTCATCGGACATCGGCGGCCTCCCGGGGGCCGAGCAGGTGGGCGACGCCGTCGCGCGAGCGCAGCGCCCATCCGGACGTGGAGGTCACGCCGAGCAGCACGATCATCGCCGTGATCGCGGCCAGTACCCACCACAGGCCCGCACCGGTGAGCAGGCCGCACAGTGCCACACCCAGACTCACCCCGACCTGACGGCTGGTGGATGCCACCGCGGAGGCCGCGCCCGCACGATCGTTCGGCATCCCGCTGACCGCGCTGGTGGTGATGGGTGCGTTGACGGTGCCGAATCCGATACCGAAGATCGCGAAGGTGACGATCAGCCGCCAGATCGGCGTGCTGGGCCCCAATCCGGTGAGCAGCACCGCCGCGCAGGTCATCATGATCCCGGCCGCGACCATCGAGGGCCGGGTGCCGTATTGCCCGACCAGACGGCCCGACAGCGGTGAGCAGATCAGCACGGCCAGCGCCATCGGCAGATACAGCAATCCGGTGTGCACGGCTGAATAATGCCGTATCCCTTGCAGATACATCGACGCTTCGAACAGGAACGCTCCCAGACCCGCGAACGCGCACACCGCCGTGAGGGTGGCCGCCGAGAACGGCACACTGCGGAAGAACCGCAGATCGATGAACGGTGAGCGATGCCGCGCTTCGGCGTACAGGAATGCCGCCAGCGCCACCGCGGTCACCGCGAACATCGCCGGACGGTGTTCGATCAGCCCGAAAACCAGGGTGAACATGACGGCGATGGCGAGGATCTGGCCCACCGGATCGATGCCGCGAGCGGTGGACGATTTCGACTCCGGAACGAAGATCGTGGTCAGTACCAGCGCGATCGCGCAGATGGGCAGATTGATCCAGAAGACCGACTGCCAGCCCAGTGCGTCGATCAATCCGCCGCCGACCATCGGACCGATCGCGGTGGATACGCCCACGACCGCCCCCCAGACACCCACCGCCCGTGCCCGTTCCATGCGCCCGGTGAAGACCTGGGTGATGATCGACATCGCGATCGGATTGAGCATCGATCCGCCGATCGCCTGGATGAAGCGTGCCCCGATGAGTGATTCGATCGTGGGCGCGAGACTGCACAGCAGCGAGCCGAGCGCGAAGACGCTCAAACCGATCCGGAACATCCGCTTACGGCCGAACCGATCGGCGGTCGCCCCCGACAGCATCAGCAGGCTGGCCAGGGTGAGGGTGTAGATGTCGACGATCCACTGCAACCGCGACAGCGGAGCGGACATATCGCTGCGGATGGTCGGGATCGCGACATTGACGATCGTCGAATCCATCGACGAGATCAGCAGACTCAGGCAGCAGGTGATCAGCACGATGATCTTGCGGCGGGAACTCAAACCAGATGAACCTCCCGAATTGATTGTGTACACACAATGATTGTGCTCGTACAACTAACTATTGGCAACTGTGACCTGGTTCACGGCTCGAGTTCAGTGGTCGCGCGGCCGCCCGAACCCGGTACGGTGCTCGGATATGACGACCGAACGGAATTCGCAGTCCCCGGCCACGCCGGCACTCGCGGAGGCCACCGAAGAGGGCTATCAACGTGGCCTGAATCCGCGGACCATCCAGATGATCGCGATCGGTGGCGCCATCGGAACCGGGCTGTTCTGGGGATCCGGCGGCGCCATCGAGAAGTCGGGTCCCGCGCTGATCCTGTGTTATGTGGCAGCGGGTCTGGCCATCTTCGTGGTCATGCGGGCCCTGGGCGAATTGCTCACCTATCGTCCGGTTTCCGGCAGTTTCGCCGAGTACGCACACGAATTCCTCGGCGCCTTCGCGGGATTCGTCACGGGGTGGACCTACTGGGCGGTGTGGGTGGTGACCTGCATGGCCGAGATCACCGTCGCCGGTCACTATGTGAACTACTGGTGGCCGGCGATCCCGGTCTGGCTGACGGCGCTGGTCGTCCTCGGCGTGCTGTTCGTGGTCAATCTGATCTCGGTGAAGATGTTCGGCGAGGGCGAGTTCTGGTTCTCGACGATCAAGGTGACCGCGATCGTGGTGATGATCGTGATAGGCATCGCCGTACTGATCCATCCCTTCGGACACGTCCAGCATCCGAGCGTGACGAACCTGTGGTCCGAAGGCGGGATGTTCCCGCACGGATTCGGTCAGGCGCTGCTGTCACTGCAGATCGTGCTGTTCGCCTACGCCGGTGTGGAATTGGTCGGAGTGACGGCGGGGGAGGCGGCCGATCCGCGTCGCACACTGCGCCGGGCGATCAACTCGCTACCGCTGCGCATCGGGCTGTTCTATATCGGTTCGCTGGTGGTGATCATGTCGGTGTCCAGTTGGCGGGCATTCCATTCCGGCGCCAGTCCGTTCGTGGTGGTCTTCGAACAGATCGGCATTCCGGGGGCGGCCGGCATCATCAACTTCGTGCTGCTGACCGCGGCGCTGTCCTCGTGCAACTCCGGGATCTACTCCACCGGGCGCATGGTGCGGAGCCTGTCGATGCGGGGTGAGGCGCCGGAGGCGCTCGGTCGCCTGAGCAAGCGCCGGGTGCCGTATGTCGGGATCGTACTGTCGGCGGCCCTGATGGTGATCGGCGTGATCATCAATGTCATCTCGCCGGACAAGGCGTTCAACTACATCACCTCGGTCAGTACCGTCGGCATGATCGTGGTGTGGTCGATGATCCTGTTGTGCCACATGGCTTATCGCGCCAAGGTGCGGCGCGGTGAACTACCGGCCGGCGATTACCGGCTGCCGGGCGCACCGCTGACCTCCGGGCTGGCGCTGATCTTCCTCGGGCTGGTCGTGGTGTTGCTGTTCTTCTCCGTCGACGGCCGGACCGCGCTGACCGTGGGCGCGGTATGGGCGGTCCTGGTGTGCGCCGGATATCCGATCGTGAACCGGCTGACCCGGCGCCCGGTCCCGGTGAGTTGACCGGGATCGGGCTTGCCGCCTGGATGGCACGCCGTTACTTGCCTCCGGGATGGCCGACGGTCGCCATCGCGGTCGTCCAATCCCCGGCGATCGCGCTCTGCGCGTCGGTCAAGCCGACCTTGCCCGAGCAGACCAGTGAGTGCAGCTGGTTCTCGACCGAGTCCTTCGGATTGTTCGGTCCGGAACCGGCCTTGTGGCCGGGGGAAGGAGGCTCGACCCACAGGTTGCGCGGATCGTTGGGGTCACCGCCGAGTTCCAGCGAGATCAGATGGTCGTACTCGGCGTCGTGCGGACTGCCGGTGTAGCCGTAGGACTTGGCGTTGGCCGACTTCTCCCGCGAGGTGATCTCCTCCGGCGGCCGGATGGATTTGGTGTAGCCGCCGACGCAGATCGTGGACTTCACGTTGTCGGCCGTAACCTTCGGATTCGTGGCGCCCGGTGTGCAATTCGCGTCCGGAAGCGGTTCTCCGCTGGCAGATTTCCCGTAATGGCAGCTGCCGGGAGCCGGTTGTGGCTGGACGGTATAGGTGCCGGTGGGGCCCGGGCCTGCGGGAACGCTCTGGTGCGCCACCGGCTGTGGATGGGCGATCGGATTGATCGCGGTCGAACTATGCGGTCCGCATCCGCAAGCCAGCAGCGGTACAACGATGGCGGCGGCCATCGATAAGGTGACGCGAATTCTCATGATGTCCTCGGGATCTACCTTCATCAGGGTCTGCGGCGATATCTGGGCGGTGCCCTCGCGGCAGAGCCTCAGTGTGCGTCACGATGGGTGATCCCGGGGGAACGGCGATCGAACTCGCTGATAACAGCGGCCGGGCGCCCCTGTGCGGAGCGCCCTGAAGGCCTTATTCGTCGTCGAGACCGGCCGATAGGTAGGCCGCTGCGGCGATCCATTGACGGCACCGGAAGTGCCTGTCGTGGGCGTGGAAGATGGCGCGGGCACGGGAGTAGGTCAGCTCGCGGGGTTCTATGGAACAGTCGCCAGCGGATTCGGCGCCGGTGCTGCGGCGCGCGGCGGGCATCTGATCGCCCGTGGCGGGATGTTCGAGCAACATCTGGTTCATGAATGCCCTCACCGGTGCTGACGTGTGCGGAATCGGCTGGCGAACATAGCCTTACGGCGGATTTCGACATTCCGTCGCGACCATGTCGTATGGATGAAGTCTACGTCCGTGCAAGGAGCAAATGCAAGTGCATCTGCATGGTCGTACGCGCGTGCATTGACCTGTTTGTCTGTTATCTCGGGTGTGAAAACCGACCGGTCAGCCGGTGAATTCGGCTCCAACGGATGTTAGCCAGGAGTTGACGGATCAATCCGAAACGGCCTGTGGCCGCTTGTTTTATGATTTTGCGGAGTGGTCATCCCACGGCCGCGAAACCGTGCTATCGTGCCAAGCGTCGGTTTCAGATGTAAGTACATTTGCTAGAACATATGCAAAGGCCGACAATGAACAACAGCTCGATCATCCGGATCGGCCGAGTGGGCGCGACTGCCGCTGATCTCGGCCGCCAAGACACCTGGAGACAGTCATGACCGAACCCCTCGCCCTCACCACCGCGACCACCACCGCCGACCGGGTGCCGAACGCGGTGTGGCGCAAGAGCACCTTCAGTAACCCGAGCGGAAACTGTGTCGAGGTGGCCGATCTGGCCAACGGCCTGGTGGCGATGCGCAATTCGCGTGACCCCGAGGGAGCGGTGCTGGTCTACACCCGCCCGGAGATCGATGCTTTCCTGCGCGGCGCGAAGGTCGGAGAGTTCGACGATCTGGCCTGATCGGCGGTAGTATGACAACCGGCGCTGTATCGGCGCTGGTTGTGGCAGCTTGGGTTAAGACAGTGTTACCAATGTTTGGCCAGCTGCCCTCCGGTGCTGGTACTCTCATTGCCGGTGATCGTCGAGCATCGGAGTAGACCTCATGGTGGAACCCGTCCGGATCGGCCGCGTGGATTCGCTTGTCGCCGAACGTGGTCCGACGGCGCTGCGCATCGCGGTCGGCGGGCAGCTTCGCAAGTTGCGCGAGGCCGCGGGCATCACCCGTGAGGCCGCCGGCGACCACATTCGTGGCTCGCATGCCAAGATCAGCCGGCTCGAGTTGGGGCGCACCGGATTCAAGGAACGGGACGTCAAGGACCTGCTCGTACTGTATGGGGTCACCGACGCCGAAGAGGTCGAGATCTTCCTCGATCTGGTGAGCAAGGCGAACCAGCCCGGCTGGTGGCATCGCTACAGCGATCTGCTGCCGTCATGGTTTGAGACCTACCTCGGACTCGAACACGCCGCCAAGTCGATCCGTACGTTCGAGGGGCAGTTGGTTCCGGGTCTGCTGCAGACCGAGGAGTACACCCGCTCGGTGGTCGCCCTGGGCCATGAGAACGCCGAAGCCGCTCGGCGTGTGGAGTTGCGTCGCAAGCGCCAGGAGATCCTGGACCGCGAGGGAGCACCGACCCTGTGGGCGGTGATCGACGAGGCGGTTCTGCATCGTCCGATCGGCGGCCATCAGGTGCTGCGCGCACAGCTCGACCACATGGTCGAGCTGTCGTCGCGGCCGAATGTGACGATTCAGGTGCTGCCGTACGCGGCCGGTGGACATGCCGCCGCGGGTAGTTCGTTCACCATGCTGCGTTTCGCCGAGACCGAGTTGCCGGATATCGTCTATCTCGAACAGCTCACCAGCGCACTGTATCTGGACCGCCAGAACGATCTGGAACTGTATCGCCAGGTCATGGACCGACTCAGCGTGCAGGCCGAGCCGCCCGAACGTTCCCGGGAGATGCTGCAGAAGGCCGCGTCGGAACTTGCCGACGACTGACCGCCGCCGGAGCGGATCAACGCAAGGCGACAGCGCAGGCCAACGAAGAGAGGCGGGGG
>JAFMQT010000641.1 GCA_017354515.1 Nocardia sp.
GATCTACACCGCCCTGGAGAACCGGACCGAACCGGTGGTCTCGCGCGCGACCCGGCTGGCGGAGATATACGAGGGTGAATCGCGGTACCGGGAATCGAGCCGATTCGGCGCCGACCGTGAGTACTGGCGTGCGCAGTTGGACGGGGTGGGCGCGACACTGACGTTGTCGACCGCCGGAATCACCGCTGCCGCACCCGATCCCGGTCGCCTGATCGCGGCGGGTGAGCTCGACGCCGACACCGAGACCGGACTGTCGGCGGCTGCGGTGTCATTCGGATCGCAGCAGTCCGCGCTGATCGTCGCCGCGCTGGCGGGTTATGTGCGCGCGGCCACGGGCACCTCGGACGTCGTTCTGAGCCTGCCGATGTCGGCGCGTACCACCGTCGCGCTGCGGCGTTCGGCGGGGGTGGTGTCGAATGTGGTGCCGATCCGGATCCGCTTCGACGCGCACACCACGCTCGCCGATGTGGTGAAGACGACCGAACTGCAGATCACCGGCGCACTGCGGCATCAGCGCTACCGCCACGACGACATCCGCCGCGACTGCGGCTATTCCCGCGACACCCGCGGATTCTTCGGGCCGATGGTCAATCTCATGCTGTTTCACAACGAGCTCACCTTCGGTTCGCTGACCGGTTCACTGCACGTGCTGTCCACCGGCCCGGTCGAGGATCTGTCGATCAACCTCTACAACGGGGCCGGCGGGCGCATCCATGTGGATTTCGAGGCCAACCCCCAGCTCTACGGTGGCGCCGAACTCGACCGCCACCACGAACGCTTCCTGAACTACCTGACCCGATTCGTCACCGCCGAGCCCGAGACCGCGGTCGCGGACGTTCCGGTGATGACCGGCGCCGAACACGAGACGGTCCTGCGCGACTGGAACGCGACCGCCGCCCCGGTTCCCTCGCACACCCTCGGTGATCTGTTCGCGGCGCGCGCCGCGGCCACGCCGGAGGCCATCGCCCTCGAATTCGGTGACCGGACAGTCACGTACGGACAGTTGCGTGAGCGTGTCGACCGGTTGGCCCGGGTATTGATCGAACGCGGCGCCGGACCCGATACCGTCATCGGCCTGGCGATGCGCCGCGGCGTGGACCTGGTCGTGGGGATGTACGCCATCGTGCGGTCGGGCGCGGCGTATCTACCCATCGACCCGGAGCATCCGGTCGAGCGGATCGCGCAGATTGTGCACCGCGGGGCGCCGCTGTGCGTGCTGACCACCGCCGACGACTGGGCGAACCTGCCCCCCGCCAAGGTGGTCGATATGCACCGGGCCGAGCGCACCGCCGTCGTCGCGTCCGGGCCGATCCGCGACGCCGAACGCCGCGCGAGCCTGCGCGGTGATCATCTGGCGTATGTGCTGTTCACATCCGGGTCGACCGGTGAACCCAAAGGTGTGGGCATCTCGCACTCCGCGATCGTGAACCGGCTGGCATGGATGCAGGAGCGGTATCGGCTCGAGCGCACCGATGTCGTATTGCAGAAGACACCGGCCACCTTCGATGTGTCGGTGTGGGAGTTCTTCTGGCCCTTGCAGATCGGCGCGAAGCTGGTCCTGGCCGCCCCCGAGGGCCACCGCGATCCGGCATATCTGGCCCGCCTGATCGAGGAGAAGGGCGTCACCACGGCGCATTTCGTACCGTCGATGCTGTCGGTCTTCGTCACCGATACCGATGTGCGTGGTTGTGCCGGTCTGCGGCAGGTGTTCTGCAGTGGGGAGGCGCTGCCCGCCGCGACGGTGCGCGACTTCTACTCCGCCATGCCCGGTGCCCGGCATTCCGTGGCGCCGGGACAGGGGGCGCAGCTGCACAATCTGTACGGCCCCACCGAGGCCGCGGTCGATGTCACGCACTGGGCCTGCGCACCGGAGGACGAGGTCGTCCCGATCGGCGCCCCGGTCCACAACACCCAGGTCTACGTCCTGGACGAGATGTTGCGACCGGCGCCGCCGGGAACGGTGGGTGAGTTGTATCTGGCCGGTGTGCAATTGGCGCGCGGCTATCGTGGCCGGCCCGGGCTGACCGCAGACCGGTTCGTGGCCAACCCGTTCACGCCCGGTGGCCGCATGTACCGCACGGGCGATCTGGTGCGGTGGCGGATGCGCCCGCCCGCACCCGCGGTGCTGGAATACCTGGGGCGCACCGATTTCCAGGTCAAGATCCGTGGCCAGCGCATCGAACTCGGCGAGATCGAGGCGGCCCTGCTGGCC
>JAFMQT010000642.1 GCA_017354515.1 Nocardia sp.
ACTTCCGCGCGCATGACCCGCTCATCGGTGAGGACTTCGTCGGCGATTTCGGTCGCCACGGTTTCGATCAGATTCCGCGGCGGTCCGGACACGATGGCTACCGCACGCCGGGCCAGTTCGCCGTAATCGACGGTCGCCGAGAGCTCATCGGAGGCCGCGGCCGCCGCGAAGTCCAGCCACAGCGTGATGTCGACGACGAATTCCTGACCGTCGCGCCGTTCGAAGTCGAAACAGCCGTGGTAGCCGTAGACGCGCAGACCGCGCAGCTCGATGCGATCGGAACTCACTCGCTCCCCTGCCTGTCTGATCCCGCCTGCCTGTTTGATCCCGGATGCCTGTACCCAGCCGAATCGGCGGCTCGCCGCTGTCTGGCATCGGTGGCATCGCGCCATGCGTCCGCTACGGCAATGGCGTCCACCGACGCCCGGACATCGTGCACCCGCACTCCCCAGGCACCGCTGCGCGCGGCCAGGGCCGAGATCGTCGCGGTGGCGACCTCACGCCCGTCCGGCGGGCGCACACCGTCCGCATCGGCGAGCAGCGAGCCCAGGAAGCGCTTTCGGGACGCGCCGACCAGCACCGGAAGCCCCTGTGCGGTCAACTCCGGCAGCGCGCCCAGCAGCGCCCAGTTGTGTTCGGCGTTCTTCGCGAACCCCAGGCCCGGATCCAGCACCAACCGGCTGGGCCGCACGCCGGCGGCCGTCGCCATATCGACCTGCGCCGACAGTTCGGCGATCACCTCGCCCACGACATCGTCGTACTCCTGCGCCGGGCCGATGTGCCGATGATCGGCATTGGCGCGCCAATGCATCAGGATCCACGGAATATCCGCAGCGGCAACCACTTTCACCATGCCCTCGTCCGCGCGCCCACCGGAGACGTCGTTCACCACGCTCACCCCGGCGCCGATCGCCGCGGCCGCCACCGCGGCCCGCATGGTGTCCACACTCGTCGGCACCCCCGCATCGACCAGGCCCCGGATCACCGGCACCACGCGCCGGGCCTCGATCTCGGGGTCGATCCGGACCGCACCGGGGCGCGTCGACTCGCCGCCCACATCGATGATGTCGGCGCCGGCCTCGTACAACCGCACCCCGTGCTCGATCGCCCGGGCCGGATCCAGATAGCGACCGCCGTCGGAGAAGGAGTCGCTGGTCACGTTCACCACGCCCATCACCACGCACGAACGCCCGTGTCGTGGCGTGATCAACGTGCTCATGGGCGCCTGCTCATTTGCGCAGGATGAGGTCGAGCGCCTCGGACCGCGAGGACGCGTTGGTCTGCAGCAGGCCTCGCACCGCTGATGTGGTGGTGCTGGCGCCGGGCTTGCGGATACCCCGCATCGCCATGCAGAGATGTTCGGCCTCGACGACCACGATGGCTCCGCGCGGATCCAGTTTCCGCATCACCGCGTCGGCGATCTGGCTGGTGAGCCGCTCTTGGACCTGCGGGCGCTTGGCATATAGGTCGACCAGCCGAGCCAGTTTGGACAGACCGGTGACCCGCCCCTGCGGACCCGGGATGTAACCGACGTGCGCGACCCCGTGGAAGGACACCAGATGGTGTTCACAGGTCGAATACATCGGAATGTCGCGCACCAGAACCAACTCCTGATGACCCTCGTCGAAGGTGGTGTTCAGCACCGAATCCGGCTCGACGTACAGGCCCGCGAAGGTCTCCCGGTAGGCCCTCGCGACCCGCGCCGGGGTGTCCAGCAGGCCCGGACGGTCGGGGTCCTCACCGACGGCGATCAGCAATTCGCGCACCGCGGCCTCGGCCCGCCGCTGATCGAAGGGGCGGCCGGTGCTCAGGGCGATCGATTCCGATTGCCCGGTCATGGTGTCGTCCGCGTCCACGGCGCCTTCGGCGGGTGCAATGCCGTCCGCGGGTGCAGAGTCGACGGATACCGAGTGCGACGCGGCGGTCGCGCTGTTATTGGCCGACATTCGAGGACACCTCCACAATCACGTAATCGATGCGCCGACAGCGCAATCGCGGGTACGGCCGAACCACACCCGACCGTCGAGCCTAATCGCCGCCAATCAGGGACGACCGTTCGGTCCGTCCCAATCGCCGTGATTCTCGGTGCCGTTCTGGCGGGGTGCCTCGGGCGGCGGTCCGCCGGTGGGCCGAGCCTCGCCCGGCGGCGGCCCGTACCCCTGCGGTCCGCCGTAGCCGGGCCCCTGCGGATAACCGGGGCGGCCGGCCGACG
>JAFMQT010000643.1 GCA_017354515.1 Nocardia sp.
CGAGCCAGCCGATCATCGCCGCGCAGGTGGCGAAGGTGGTGGTCAGGAAGGTGGAGCCGGCCAGGCCGTTGGAGCTGACCGAGGATCCGGCGTTGAATCCGAACCAGCCGAACCACAGCAGACCGGCGCCGAGCATGACGAACGGGAGATTGTGCGGGCGCATCGGCGTCCTGGGCCAGCCCTTGCGGCGGCCGAGCACCAGGCACAGCGCCAGACCCGCGGCACCGGCGTTGATATGCACCGCGGTACCGCCGGCGAAGTCGATGGCCTGCAGTTTGTTCGCGATCCAGCCGCCGTGGTGGACGATATTGCCGGCCGCGTCCTTCACGTCGAAGTCGAAGACCCAGTGCGCGACCGGGAAGTAGACGATCGTCGCCCACAGCACCGCGAAGATCACCCAGGCCCGGAACTTCATCCGGTCGGCGATCGCGCCGGAGATCAGCGCGACGGTGATGATCGCGAACATCAGCTGGAAGGCGACGAACACCGTCATCGGAATGGTGCCGGCCAGCGGAATCTTGACCTCGGACACGGCCGCGGCGCCCGTCGACGGATCGGCCGCGGTGGCCTTGACCGCGTTGGAACCGATCAGCCCCTTCAATCCGAAGAATTGGGCCGGATCGCCCATTACGCCGAACTTATTGTTACCGAAGGCTTCCGAGAAGCCGTACAGCGACCACAGCACGCCGACGATGCCCATCGCGCCGACGCTCATCATGATCATGTTGAGCACGCCTTTGGCCCGGACCATACCGCCGTAGAAGAACGCCAGTCCGGGTGTCATGAGCAGTACGAGCGCCGAGCTCGCCAGCATCCATGCGGTATCACCGGTGTCGGGTACACCGAGCAAGGGATAAGCCACCTTGATCCTCCTCATCTCGGGCCCGGCCGAACGTGCGAACGAGCCTGCACGCTCAGGGTCGCGACCCGGTGTTTCCGCCGTGCCGCAGTGATGTTGCGGCTGCGTGAACGGATCGCTCCTCGGTGTTGCTTCGATGTTTCCCGGCACGCACGGCACCGGAAAGCTCACCGTGATGCGGCCGGTGAAATGAGGAGGAGCGCCGGTCCTAGCCCAGCAGGGCGTCGACGAAAGCCGAGGGTTCGAAGGGCGCCAGATCATCCGACCCCTCACCCAGACCGACCAATTTCACCGGCACTCCCAGCTCGTGCTGCACCTGGAATACGATGCCGCCCTTGGCCGTGCCGTCGAGTTTGGTGAGCACGACACCGGAGATGTCGACGACCTCGGAGAACACCCGCGCCTGGGTGAGGCCGTTCTGCCCGACGGTGGCATCGAGAACCAGTAGCACCTCATCGACGGCGGCCCGCTTCTCGACCACGCGCTTGACCTTGCCGAGCTCGTCCATCAGGCCGGTCTTGGTGTGCAGGCGACCGGCGGTATCGATCAGGACAGCGTCCAGGCCGCCGTCGATGCCCGCGGTCACCGCGTCGAAGGCGACCGAGGCCGGGTCCGCGCCCTCACGCCCGCGCACGGTCTCGGCGCCGACCCGCTCACCCCAGGTCTGCAGCTGATCGGCGGCGGCGGCACGGAAGGTATCGGCCGCTCCCAGCAGCACCCGGCGGCCGTCGGCGACCAGCACCCGGGCGAGTTTGCCGGTCGTGGTCGTCTTGCCCGTTCCGTTGACGCCGACGACCAGCAGGATCGAGGGGTGATCGTCATGCGGCAGCGCGCGGATGGAGCGGTCCAACTCCGGGCGCAGCGCCTCGGTGAGCACATCGCGCAGCACCTGGCGCGCGTCGTCGGCACCGCGGACACTGCGCGCGGCCAGTTCCTCGCGCAGCCGCTGCACCACCGTCGTGGTGACCGAGGTGCCCAGATCGGCCATCACCAGGGTGTCCTCGATCTCCTCCCAGGAGTCCTCGTCGAGATCACCGCCGCCGAGCAGGCCGAGCAGGCTCTTACCGACGGCGTTCTGCGAACGGGACAGGCGGCCGCGCAGTTTGGTGAGGCGACCGGCGGTGGGCTCGATCGCCTCGATCGGCGCCGGAGCCGCGGCCTCGGCGGCTGCCGGCTCTGCGGGTGCTACCGGAGCCGGCTCGCCGGTGGTGACCGTATCGGTGGCGGTTTCGATGCCCGGCTCGACCAATCGCGGCTCGGCCTGGGGCTCGGTCTCGGGTTCGGCTTCGGGAACCGGCGCGGTCGCGGCTGTGTCCTCGGCGGGAGTGACCTTGTCCGCGGCGGGAGC
>JAFMQT010000285.1 GCA_017354515.1 Nocardia sp.
CCAATTCCTCGAGGGCTCCCCGATCACCGAACGCGATCTACGCGGACCGGCGAGTCCGCTGCTCGCCGCGGGCGACGAGATCGACGCCGATACCGAGGTCTACGTCAAACACCGCGCCGGTTCGGGTGTGCACGGCAGCGTCATCGTCTACGACCACCACCCCTTCGATGTGGTCGGCTGGGACGGCCATCTGTATCCGTACGCGCTGAACTATCGCGACTTGTCCCCCGTGGTGGGTGCGGTGCTGCAGCCGCCGCCGACCTACCAGGTCTTTCAGGGACCGAATTTCGTGGTCTGCAATTTCGTCCCGCGCCCACTGGAATTCGCGTCCGGGGCGGTCAAGGTGCCCTACTACCACTCCAATGTCGACTCCGACGAGGTGATGTTCTACTTCGCCGGGGAGACCGCGGCCCGCAAGGGTTCGGGTATCCGCACCGGCTCGGTGACCCTGCATCCGGCCGCCTACACCCACGGTCCGCGCCGCCAGGCGTATCTGGACTCGCCCGGCTTCACCGAATCCACCGAGCTGGCGTTCATGGTCGACACCTTCCGCCCGCTCGAGGTCGCCGAAGGCGGGCGCGGCAGCGACGTGCCGGGCTATCCGTGGACCTGGTCGGACAAGCCGCACGCCGGCACCCGCCGAGGACAGGAGCAATGATGAGCGACAATCGCGGAGCGGCTCATCAGTGCGACCGGGTGCGGGTGTCCCGCAAGGCACAGGAGCAATGATGAGCGAACCATTCGAGCGTATCGCGGTGATCCTGCACAGCGACGAGCAGCCCGCGGCCCGCGAGACCTACGGTTTCACCGGCGGGCACGGCGTCGTGCTGGAGGGGCAGCTGCTGCGCCCGCACGGGACCCGTAGCGGCGGAACGGTTTTCATCTTCCAGCATCCGACCACCACGCTCAATCTGCTGCCGCTGCCGACGGCGCTGGCCGCGCGCGGACATCATGTGCTGTGCGGAGCCAGCCGCTACCCCAAGAACGACGCCGCGCTGATCCTGGAGAAGACGGTCCTGGACCTGGGCTCCTGGGTGCGCTGGGCCCGCGAGGTCGGCGGATACGACCGCGTGGTGCTGGTCGGCTGGTCCGGCGGCGGCGCGCTGTCGCTGCTGTATCAGGCCGAGGCGCTGGATCCGAGTATCACCCACACCCCCGCCGGTGATCCGGTCGATGTGGCCGGGGCCGGTCTGAAGCCCGCCGACGGTGTCATCTTCATCGCCGCACATCTCTCACGTGCGGAAACCCTGACCGAGTGGATCGATCCGTCGGTGCTCGACGAGGCCGATCCCGGCACCCGCGACCGCACCTTCGACATCTACGCCGACGATGCCCCGCACACTCCGCCCTACGACGCCGACTTCGTCGCCGAGTTCCGGGAGGCGCAGCGCGCCCGCAACCGCCGCATCTCACGGTGGGCGCTCGAGCAATTGGCCGTACTGCGCGACGCCGGTGGTCCCGAACAGGAACGTCCGTTCCTGGTGCACCGCACCATGTGTGATGTGCGCTGGCTCGATCCGGCCGTCGATCCCAACGATCGCAAGCCGAACTGGTGCTATCTCGGTGATCCGCGGACCGTTAATGTCGGTCCTGTGGGTTTGGCCCGCTACACCACGCTGCGGTCGTGGCTCAGTCAGTGGAGTCTGGACCATTCGGCCGGCAGCGGCGCCCGCAACGCAGCCCGGATCACCGAGGGCCCGGTCCTGCAGATCGAGAACTCGGCCGACGACGCGGTTCCCGCGACCCACAACCCGATCGTGCGCGAGGCGCTGGCCACGCCGGACAAGAGTTACGAGATCATCGCCGGCGCCACCCACTATTACGTCGGCCAGCCCGATCATCTGCGCACCTGCACGGAGATCATCGAGAACTGGGCCAGCGAGCGCGATCTGCTCATCCCGGCCCGCCCCTGAGGATCGCGACGTGCCCGCCCCCGACACCGCGCAGACCTTGAGCCGCGGTCTGGATGTGCTGAAATTACTTGCCAGCAGCCCACATTCGCGCACCCCCGCCCAGCTGGCCACCGAACTGGGGCTATCCCGCACGGTCGTTTACCGGCTGGTCGGGACCTTGGTCGAACACGATCTGGTTCGCAGGCACGGCGACGGCAGCGTGAGCGTCTCGGCGGGGGCGCTGGGACTGACCCAGCATGTGCTGGGATCCGTGCGAGAGGCGACCCGGCAGATTCTCGAGGACCTGGCCCGCGAGGCCGGAGCCACCGCCCACTTCTGCGTCGCCGACGGTGACGATGTGCTCGCCGTCGCGGTGGTCGAACCGCCGCTGACCACCTTCCACGTCGCCTACCGGGTCGGCGCCCGCACGCCACGCGGAAAGGGGGCGCCGGGCCTGGCCATCGAGGCCGCCGGGCGCGGTGAGACCGGATTGTTCGCGAGTGAGGGCGCGCTGGTTCCGGGGGCGCACGGCATCGTGGTCGCGCTGCCCGGATTGCCCGGCCCGCCGGCGGCGGTCGGGGTTGTCACCCTGGCCGGACTCGAGACCCCGGCGATGGGCGATGCGGTGCGCCGAGCCGCCGAGCGATTACGCACCGCCCTGCACTGATCCGCCTACCGCGACCGAACCAGTGCCGTCCCGGTGGCACGGTCGTGCATACCGCGACGGTCGCCATCGGTGAACAGCGCCGGCACCACGAAGGTCAATAGCGCCTGCCGCACCAGCGACCGAATGAACCCCACGGGCGCCGCCGCGTCCACCCGCACGGTCCGCAATCCCAGGAAGTACTGCCCCGGGGTGAAGCCGAAGACCATCACCGTCACCAGCCCGATGACGAACCACACCAGATAGGTGACGGTATTGAGCGAACCGCTGCCGTGCACGATCAGCGCGGCGATCCCCATCCCGATGAAATAGTCGACGAACAGTGCGACGATACGACGCGACATCGGTGCCAGCGAACCGGCGCCGGTCTCCGGCAGGCCGAGCGATTTGCCGGGATATTCGTCGGGCGGCGGCTGCCCGGACCCGGCCGCGTCGGGGCCGGACAACCAGGAACCGGTGATTCGGGACATCCTCCCATTTTAGGTGTGCGGGCGGTGAGCAGTGCGTCACACCCGCATCCGCGAACCGCGGCGCGCTCGGCGCGCGCGAGGTGCCCGGCGGTGGCAGGATGAATCCGCTGGTCCGGCAGCACGCGGCAGGCAGCGGTTTCGGCCCTCGGGGGCGGGGTGGTCCCACCCCGCCCAGCAGCACGTGTAACACTGGCGAAACACAGCCTTGATTGCCGGGAAACACCGGATCCATACCGTCAAACGCTGAACCCAGCAATCGGCACAGGCTGGGAACCGATCCGTAAGGAGTACTAAGTGGCGTTCAGCACGGCCGACGAGGTCATCCAGCACATCAAGGAGGAGAACGTCGAATACGTCGACGTTCGGTTCACCGACCTCCCGGGTGTGCAGCAGCACTTCTCCATTCCGGCGAAGTCCTTCACGGCCGATCTGGCCGAAGAGGGGCTGGCGTTCGACGGTTCCTCGGTTCGCGGGTTCCAGTCGATCGACGAGTCGGATATGCTCCTGCTCCCCGATTTCAGCACCGCGCGCATCGACCCGTTCCGCGCGGCCAAGACGCTGAACCTGAACTTCTTCGTGCACGACCCGTTCACCCGCGAGGCCTACAGCCGCGACCCGCGCAATATCGCGCGCAAGGCCGAGGAGTTCCTGCGCTCGACCGGAATCGCCGACACCGCCTTCTTCGGCGCCGAGGCGGAGTTCTACATCTTCGACTCGATCCGCTACGACTCGGTGATGAACGGCTCCTTCTACGAGATCGAGTCGGTCGCCGGTTCCTGGAACACCGGTGCGAAGTTCAACCCCGACGGCACCCTGAACCGCGGTTACAAGGTCCGTAACAAGGGCGGGTACTTCCCGGTCGCGCCGTACGACCACTACGTCGACCTGCGCGACAAGATCTCGACCAACCTGCAGAACGCGGGCTTCGAGCTCGAGCGCGGCCACCACGAGGTCGGCACCGCCGGCCAGGCCGAGATCAACTACCGCTTCAACACCCTGCTCGCCGCCGCCGACGACGTGCAGCTGTTCAAGTACATCGTGAAGAACACCGCCTGGGCCGAGGGCAAGACCGTCACCTTCATGCCCAAGCCGCTGTTCGGTGACAACGGCTCCGGTATGCACGTGCACCAATCGCTGTGGAAGGACGGCAAGCCGCTTTTCCACGACGAGGCCGGTTACGCGGGCCTGTCGGATCTGGCGCGCCACTACATCGGCGGCATCCTGCACCACGCGCCGTCGCTGCTGGCGTTCACCAACCCGACCGTGAACTCCTACCACCGCCTGGTCCCGGGCTTCGAGGCCCCGATCAACCTGGTGTACTCGCAGCGCAACCGCTCGGCCGCGGTCCGTATCCCGGTCACCGGTAACAACCCGAAGGCCAAGCGCCTCGAGTTCCGCGCGCCGGACTCCTCGGGTAACCCGTACCTGGCCTTCTCTGCCATGGTGATGGCCGGACTGGACGGCATCAAGCGCAAGATCGAGCCGGCCGCCCCGGTCGACAAGGACCTCTACGAACTCCCGCCGGAGGAGGCCAAGAACATCGCGCAGGCCCCCACCTCGCTGTCCTCGGTCATCGACCGCCTCGAGGAGGACCACGAGTACCTCACCGAGGGAAACGTCTTCACCGAGGACCTGATCGAAACCTGGATCTCGATCAAGCGCGAGCAGGAGATCGCCCCGGTCAACCTGCGCCCGCACCCCTACGAGTTCGAGCTCTACTACGACGTGTGATCCTGACCTGCGTCTTTACGCCTGATTCGGGCGTTCGGTACGCAGTGGGTACGCAGCAGACTACGAGGCCATCCGCTCGGTGATCACTCCCGCGATCACCTGGCGGGTGGACTCGTCTATATCCGGCCACAGATGGCCATAGGTGTCCAAGGTGGCTTTCGCGGTCGCGTGCCGATACCTGTGGGATCAGGGCTACGATCGAATCATGTCGCGCCCACACATCGACAGGCCCGACCTCCCCGAACGTATGACGTGGGAGGAACTCGAGCAGCTGCCCGAGGAAATCGCGAGCCAGATCGAACTGTGGGACGGACAGGTGGTGTGGGTGCGCCGCGGCCCCGCCGAGCATCAGGAATTCACCAATCTCCTGTGGAGCGGCCTACGGCGATCGGCCCGCGAAGCGATGGGCGTCGATCCCGAGCACTGCTGGCGCGCTCATACCGAAACGAATGTATTCCTGAACAACTCGAACAAGTCCGATTTCCTCACCCCGGACTTCCTGATCAGCAGATGCCTGCCCGAGCCATATCAGGATTTGTACGCGGACGATGTCCTGCTGGTCGGGGAAGTGCTGTCCCCCTCCAATTCACAGACCGATATGGAGGAAAAGCGCGGCCGGTACGCGCGAGCGGGAATCCCGTGGTACTGGGAGGTGACCCTGGAACGGGAGAAGAGCGCGATCGCGATGATTCGCGCCTTCGCACTCGAGAAGTCCCCCGGGGATCTTCCGCCCGGAGTTCATCCGCTCTACCCGGCGAATTATCTGCTGACCGGAAAGTGGACCCCGAAGACCTGCCATGCGGTCGAGGTCGAGTTGCCGTTCCCCATCCACATCCCGTGGACCGACCTGGAGTTCTGATCGCCGACCCGGTTCGGGATCATTTCGTACGGGCTGGAAGATGTTGTGCTACAACTCGACTCATGATCGGGATCATCGGAATCGTCGCAAGCCTCGGGGTCATCATTCTCATCGTCGGCATGGTGTTCATCGGTCTCACCGTGAAGCGGGCTCGCGACCGCCGGACTGCCGCTCCCACACCCCCGATGTACGCCGGGCAGGACGCCGGATGGAATCAGCCTCCCCCGGCCCCGCAGTGGCGGCAGCGGTTCTAGCCCGGCCGATAAGCCATTCGGACATTGTCGATGACACGAGGCATACGTACATGCACCAGGACAGATAACATGAACCAATGGTCGGGCCGAGCACACCGCGCACTGAGCACCTCGACATTCCCGACTACATGACCTGGGAAGAACTCGAAACGCTACCCGAGGAGATCGCCGCACAGATCGAACTGTGGGACGGCCGGGTCGTATGGCTGCGACGGGGCCCCGGTGAACATCAGATGGCGATGCGGCGCCTGACTCACGAAATCGAGCGCTGCGCACGTGACGATATGTCCGCACATCCACAACGATGCTGGCGAGCGAACCTCGAGACCAATGTCTTCT
>JAFMQT010000286.1 GCA_017354515.1 Nocardia sp.
AACCCTCGGCGATCTGGTCGATTTGCTGCGTGAGCAGGGCGCGGTGACCGCCGATGCCGACTAGAACCGATATCGGCGGCGCGGTCGACGAGCGCCTGTTCTTCGCCCAGGTGCGTGAGGATCCCCGGCTCGAACTCGAGGCATTGGCCGACCATCTGGACGGGCCGATCGCCATCGTGTCCTCGGGTGGTTGCACCGCGCTGTCCCTGATCGCCGCCGGCGCCGATCACGTCACCGCGATCGATCTCAACCGCAACCAGAATCATCTCGTCGAACTGAAATCGGCGGCGCTGGCAAGTCTGGGGCCACGCGCGGCGACCGCGATGCTGGGCGGCATCGACGCCAATCCGGCACTGCGGCAACGGCAATACGCCGAGCTGCGGGAGCGGCTGACGCTGGGCGCGCGCCGCTACTGGGATGCCCGGCCGCGGCTGATCGCGCGCGGGGTGCTCGGCTCGGGGGTCACCGAACGCACCTTCGCCGCCATGATGCGCGCCTTCCGGCTGACGGTGCATCCGCGCCGCCGCATGGAACAGTTGCTGGCGCTACCGGATGTCGCCGCGCAGCGCGAGTTCTACGACAGTGTGTGGAATACCCGCGCCTGGCAGCGCACCTTCGATGTCGTGTTCAACCGGTTCACCATGAACCGCACCTACGATCCGATGTTCTTCGCGCAGCTCGGCAAGGTCGGTTTCGCCGACCATTTCCGGGATGTGGTGCAGCGAACCCTCACCGAACTTCCGGTGCGCGACAACTACTTCCTGCACTTTTTGGTGCGCGGCTGCTATCCGGCGGACGAACCCGGCGGCCTGCCACCGTATCTGGTGCACAAACACCGCCCCGAGGCTCTGGCATTGGTCGACGGCACGTTCGCCGATTACCTTCGCACCCAGCCCGATTCGAGTATCCGGGGTTTTTCGCTGTCGAATATTTGCGAATGGCTCGACGCCGACCAGATCGACGATCTGTTCGCCCAGATCGTGCGCACCGCTGCCCCCGGGGCACGACTGTGTTTCCGGAACTTCCTGGGCTGGACCGAAGTCCCCGAGGCCTGGCGCACACAGGTACGCGAGCGGCGCGAATACGGCGAAGAACTCATACGCGGCGACCGCAGCCTGGTCCAGCGGCGCTTCGCGGTCTGCGATATCGGAAAGGAAGCCTGACCCATGCCCCGAGGCACCGAAAGTAGCGCCCCGCTCACCGACGACACCACATCGACGGTTCGGGAGGCGACACCGCACGACGACCCGGCGCTGGTCGCGCTGGCCGCGATGTGCCCCATGGACGGCGACATCTCGCTGTGCGTGGACCGCGAACCCTCGTTCTTCACCCTCAGCCGGCTCGAGGGCGACCCGTGGCGGGTCGGGGTGGTCGACGACCCCGACGGCAACCCCATCGCCTGTATGGGTGTGGCGCGCCGGCATCTGTATCTGGGCGGCGAGCCGACATATGTGGCCTATATCGGGGATCTGAAGGTGCACCCCGAGCATCGGCGCAAGCGGGTGGCCATCAACCTGGTGCGCTGGGCGCATCAGGTCGCCGAGGAGATGGTCGGCGCGGACGGGGTCAAGATTTCGACCGTCCTCAAGGGCAACGAATCGGTCGAGCGCGGATTGGAAACCCTTGCCGCCGAGGGAACGTCGATGCGCCCGGTCGGCACGATCCGCTCCCTGAGCGTGCCACTGGTCACCAAGCGCCGGATCCGTCCGCGCGAGATCGTCGTGGACCGTGCGGTCAGCGCCGACATCCCGGAGATGATCCGCCTGTGGCAGCGCATAGCCCCCAAACGCGACGGCGCTCCGGTCCTGGACGAGGCCGAGTTCCGCACGCTACTGGACGCCTCACCGGGCCTGTCGATCTCGGATTATCTGCTGGCTCGCCGTCGCGGCGGCGACGACGCGATCATCGGTTTCGTCGGACTGTGGGATCAGCATTCGATGAAGCAGATGCGGGTGATCGAGTACGCGTCGATGATGCGTCCGCTGCGCACGGTGTTCAATCTGCTGTCCCCGCTCACGCGGGTGACCGAATTGCCGGCGCCGGGCCGGGAGTTGCGCTACCGCAACGCCGTTCACCTATGTATCGAGCCGGGCGATGTCAGCACCCTGCGGGCACTGCTACTCGCCGGCGGCAATTGGCTCAAGTCCGAGGGGTATTCGATCTTCACCGTGGGTGTGGACGCCGATGACCCTCTGGTGAAGGCCTTCTCCGGAATGCTGGCCCAGCCCACCGATGTCACCGCGATCATCGACCGGGTGCGCACCGGCGCTCCGGTGCGCACCGATGTGCATCGGCCGCTGCATTTCGAGATCAGCACGGTCTGACGCACTTTCGGGAGAACGAATGTTGGCAATCGCATCGACCACCGCCACCGTGGTGTTCTGGATATCGATCGCGGGCTGGTTCGCCGGCGAGACCGCGATCTTCGTCCTCGGCCGCAGTGTCACCGCCGAAGGCAGCGACCACGATCGCGGCAGCGTGTGGCCGGTACTCGGGGGCGGGCTCGGGGCATTCATCCTGGGCCTGATCATCGCGGCGTGGCTGCCTTTCGGTTCGGCCGGACCCGCGCGGCCGGCGCTGTTCTGGGTGGGCATCGTCGCCATCTGGGCGGGAATCGCGCTGCGGCTGTGGGCGGTTCGCACCCTGGGAAGTTTCTTCCAGCCGGTGGTGACCATCCAGTCCGAGCATCGGGTGATCACGGCCGGCCCATATCGCCGCGTCCGGCACCCCTCCTACACGGGCGGGCTGGTGACGATGGCCGGAATCGGCGCGGCGACCGGCAATCTGGTGTCGCTGGCTGTGCTGATCGTGGTGCCGATTCTGGGCTATCTGCCGCGCATCTCCGTGGAGGAGCGGGCGCTGGCGGGCTCGCTGGGCACGGAATATACCGACTACCAGAAGAATTCGGCCCGCCTGGTGCCGGGGGTGTGGTGATGGCCCATCCCGCCCACTGGCTGCATGATCCCGCCGAGACCGGTGTGCACATCGCCACCGACTCCGGCGGTTGGGATTTCGTCCGGTATCCGGATCTCGCGGCGCAGGCGCGCCGGATGGCCACCCGGCTGATCCGGCTCGGAGTCGGCCGGGAGGATGTGGTGTGCCTGGTGCTGCCCTCGGATCGGGAACTGATCGCCGGAATCTACGGGGTGTGGGCCGCGGGCGCCACCATCTGTCCCGTGACCCCGCCGCTGTTCGCCGGTAACGACTCGTATATCGGTCACATCGCCGGAATTCTCGCCCAGGCGGCGCCGCCGGTCGTGGTCACGGTCGATGCCTATGAACCGCTGGTCGTGGCCGCGTTGGAGCGGGCAGGGGTGGCGGCGGCCGTGTGGGTCGTCGACGATGTCGCCGGGCAGGAGCCGGCGCCGATCGCCGAGCCCGCGTCGATCGCGTTGCTGCAGTTCACTTCCGGATCGACCGGAACCCCGCGCGGTGTCCGGGTCTCGTTCGACAATCTGATCGCCAATTTCGGTGCGTTCGACTACTTCGCGCGCGGCGAGGCCGCCGACGGGGTCGCCAGCTGGCTGCCGATCCACCACGATATGGGCCTGATCGGCTGTCTGCTGTTTCCGGTGGCCCATCAGCAGAATCTGTGGATCATGCGACCGGACCAGTTCATTCGCGATCCGGCGCGATGGCTCGAGTGCCTCACACCCGGCAAGGCCCGCCACGCCGGGTGCCCGCCCTTCGGCCTCGCCTACGCCGCACGCAAGATCACACCCGCGCGCCTGGCCGAACTCGACCTCAGTAATGTGCACAGCGTTGTGATCGGCGCCGAATCCGTCGACCCCGCGGTGTTGCAGCGGTTCGTCGAATTCGCGGCCCCCGCAGGGTTTTCCGGTGACACGCTGCGGCCCGCCTACGGTTTGGCGGAGAACACCGTCGCGGTGGCCATCAACCGGCACGGCGACCGGATCTCCCTGGTGCGGCTGGATCGTCCGGCGGTCGTTTTCGGCCGGCCCGCCCCCATCCTCGACACCGCCACCTTCGGCACGGTGGCCGCCGCCGCCGGCGACGGCTGGCTGGTGGGCCACGGACTGCCCGAACCCGGGACCGGTATCGGAGTGCGGATCGTCGACGAGTCGGGGCAGGAGTTGCCGCCGGGATTCGTCGGCGAGATCGCGGTCACCGGCACCTCGGTGGCGCACGGATACCACGGTGTGACAGGCGATTGCACGACCTTCGCCGGCGATCGGCTGCTCACCGGAGACGCCGGATTCATCCACGGCGGCGACCTGTATGTGCTCGGGCGGATGGGTGACAGCATCAAGATCAACGGCCGCAGCGTCTACGCCGAGGACCTCGACGCCCTGCTCGCGGCCGCGACCGGGATCGAGGCCGGCCGGCTGGCCACCGTCGCCACCACCGAATCCGGCCGTCCCGCGGTGGTCGTCTTCGCGGTCGCCAAACCCGGACCGTGGGCCGAGGCCGCCCGCACCGCACTGCGCACCGAATTCGGTCGAGGTGTCGAGATCACCGTGGTCTGCGGCGGGCCCAGATTGATCCTGCGCACCTCCAGTGGCAAACCGCGACGCAAGAATATGTGGATGGCGCTACGCACCGGCGATATGTCGGGAACGATTATCCCCGAGACCGGAACCGACTCCGCCGCAGCACATCCGGAACAGAAAGAGGTGGCGCGATGAGCCGGCCGCAGACCGTCGCCCGCAGCTGGGGCAACCGGTGGGGCGAACTGATGGCCCGGCGGGCGCGCACAGTCCTGGCGATCGCCGTGGTGGCGCTGATCGCCTGCGGACTCGGCTATATGACCATCGCCCGGTATCTGCCGCCGGCGGACGTGTCGGTCACCGGCTCCGAATCGGCCCGCACCGCCGATCTGATGCACCGATACTTCCCCGCGGTAGGCGGCGAATCGGATCTGATCGTATTCTCCTCCCCCGACCGCACCGTCGATGACCCAGCCTTCCGCACCCGCATCGACGGCACCGTGCGCGCGGCCTCCCAGCACGCCGGTGTCGCGGCGGCCAGCGGCCCGTTCGATATGTTCAATCCGCTTGCCGCGCGCGCGATCTCACCGGACCGGCATGCCGCACTGGCGGTACTGCGGCTGTCGGCCGATGATGCCCATCAGCGGGCCCGCGACGCCGACGCGCTGCGGCCGGTGATCTCCGGGCACTCCGGCGACGGAATCGAGGTCGGGCTCACCGGCTACTCCCCGGCCACCAACGATCTGGCGAGCACCGAGAAGGCCGATACCGCACGCGCCGAGGCGATCGGCCTGCCGGTCGCGTTGATCCTGCTGATCCTGTCCTTCGGCGCGGCCATGGCGGCGGTGTTGCCGCTGGTGGTGGCGGGGATCGGTTTGGTGTGCACATTCGGGGTGATCGCGGCGCTGATGCCGGCGATGAACTTCAGCGCGCTGGTGGTCACCATCGCGACCACCCTGGGCACCGGCCTGGCGATCGACTACGCCCTGTTCGTGGTCAGCAGATTCCGGGAGGAGCTGGCCCGGCGCAGCATCACGGATGCGGCCGATCGCGAGGCTGTGGCCGAGGCGGTCGGCGCCGCGCTGACGACCGCAGGCCGCACCATCACCATCTCCGGTCTGATCGTGCTGGTCACCCTCTCGTGCCTGGCGGTGGTGAATTCGCCGGTCTTCCGGGAGATTACGGTCGGGATCTCGGCGACGGTGGTGTGCCTGCTGATCGTCGCGCTCACCGCCCTACCGGCGCTGCTGGGGCTGCTCGGACCGCGGGTGAGCCGGTGGAGTCTGCCGAATTGGGCGAATCCCGCCGATGCCCGGCTGGGCAGTGAGATACCGCGCGGACGCTGGTCGGCGTGGGCGCGGAATGTGATGGCCCGGCCGGTGCGCTACGGCGTGGCGGCGGTCGCGATCCTGGCCGTCGGCCTCATTCCGCTCGGGAGCCTGCGATACGGGCTGAATCTGGGCGGCGACGCACTCGCGCACACCGATTCCGGTCGCGCGAATACCGTTCTGGCCCAGCGCTTCACCCCCGGACTGTCCGGTCCGATTCAGGTCGTCGTCACCGGCAAAGACGGCGCGGCCGACGACCCCGCCGCGGTCTCGCGGTTGACCGGCAGGTTCGCCACCGACAACCGTGTCTGGGCGCAACTGAGCCAGCAGGCGGAGGGGCGCCAAGCGCTGGTCATCGTGCCGGCAGTGGCCCCCGATTCAGCGGCGGCCATCGATCTGGTCCGGGATCTGCGGGCAGCCGGAGCCGACGCC
>JAFMQT010000287.1 GCA_017354515.1 Nocardia sp.
TCGATCTGCGGATGATCCCGAAGCCGCTGCAATGGGTCTTCAGCCGATTCCATCGCTTCACCGTCACCGCGCTGCTGCCGCAGCATCTGCGCGATGAGATGGGTATGGAGTGGACCGACCGCCAGGAGCGCCGCTTCCGGCGCACCGTGGGGTTGATCTCGGCCGTGGCGACCCGGCTGCCGACCCCGCTGCGGCTGTTCCCGTTGAACTTCTACCTATTCGATATGCGCGTCCGCCGCCGGCTCGGCACCAAGCTGGTCTGATCCACTCCGCTCATCCGGGGTCCATGTGCGGATACCGGAATTCGGTTGGCGGAACGAAGGTTTCCTTGAGGGTGCGCGGGGCGACCCAGCGCAGCAGGTTCAGATAGGAACCGGCCTTGTCGTCGGTACCCGAGGCCCGCGCACCCCCGAAGGGCTGCTGACCGACCACCGCTCCGGTGGGCTTGTCGTTGACGTAGAAATTTCCGGCGGTGTATCGCAGGGCAGTGCCCGCCTGTGCGACGGCATCGCGGTCCCGGGCGAACACCGCACCGGTCAGGGCATAGGGTGCGGCCGAATCCACCTGAGCCAGAATCGATTCGAACGAATCCGGGACATCGTCGGGGTAGACGTGCACCGATAGGATGGGGCCGAAGTATTCGGTGGCGAACGCCTCGTCGGCCGGGTCGTCGGACAGCAGGACCGTAGGCTGGACGAACCAACCCTCACCGTCGTCGTAGCCGCCGCCGACCGGGATATCAAGGCCGGCGCCCCGGGCTCGTTCGATCGCGGTGACGCTCTTGTCGTAGGCGCGCCGATCGATCACGGCCCCACCGAAATTCGTCAGATCCGAGATATCGCCGTAGCGCACTTCGCCGATCCGGTGCAGCAGCTCGTCACCCATCTCCCGCCACAGCGACCGCGGCAGATAGGCGCGCGAGACCGCCGAACACTTCTGCCCCTGATATTCGTAGGCACCGCGAATCAGCGCGGTAGCCAACGCATCCGGATCGGCCGAACGATGCGCGAGGATGAAGTCCTTACCGCCGGTCTCCCCGACCAGCCTCGGATATCCGTGGTAGTTACCGATATTGGCGCCGACCCGCTGCCACAGATATTGGAATGTGCGGGTGGAACCGGTGAAGTGGATACCCGCCAGCCTGGGATCGCTCAGCGCGACCTCCGATAGGTCGGCACCATCACCGGTGACCAGATTGATCACGCCGGGCGGCAGTCCGGCCTCCTCCAGCACCCGCATCGTGTAATACGCGGCCAGGGTTTGGGTCGGCGACGGCTTCCAGATGACGGTATTGCCCATCAGGGCGGGAGCGGTGGGCAGATTTCCGGCGATGGCGGTGAAATTGAACGGGGTGATCGCGTAGACGAAGCCTTCCAGCGGTCGGTAGTCCATCCGATTCCACACGCCCGCAGCCGATTCCGGCTGCTGCGCCAGAATCCGGGCGGCGAAGGCCACGTTGAATCGCCAGAAGTCGACCAGTTCGCAGGGTGCGTCGATCTCGGCCTGATACGCCGATTTCGACTGCCCCAGCATGGTCGCCGCGGCCACCTTCTCCCGCCACGGCCCGGCCAGCAGGTTCGCGGCCCGCAGCAGTACCGCGGCGCGATCGGCGAACGGCATCGCCCGCCAGCCCGGGGCGGCCGCGATGGCCGCCTCGATCGCCGCGGCACCCTCTTGTCCGGTCACGGTCGCATAGGTGCCCAGCACATGGCGGCGCTTATGCGGCATCACGATATCGGAGCGGGGTCCGGTGCCGGAGCGGTGCGCACCGCCGATCACCAGCGGAACATCGACCGGCTTGGCGGAGATTTCGGCAAGTTGGTCCAGGAGGAGTTCTCGTTCCCGGCTCCCCGGAGCATACGAGTGCACCGGTTCGTTCACCGGAGTCGGGACAGCTGTGACAGTGTCCATACCCCAGGCTAGCTCACCCCAGGCCGGCTCTGTCCCGGCGATCGGGACGGGACCGACAGACCCGACCGGCTCAGTCCGAGAGGCGCTCGGCGGCGGACGCGATCCGCTCGTCGGTCGCGGTCAGGCCGATGCGCACGTGCTCACCGCCGGTGGGACCGTAGAAATCGCCGGGTGCGGCGAGGATGCCGCGTTCGGCCAGCCAATCCAGGGTGGTGCGGCAGTTCTCGCCCCTGGTCGCCCACAGATACAGTCCGGCCTCGGAATGATCGATGCGGAAACCGTTGTCCTCCAGTGCTTTCCGCAGGACATCCCGGCGCACGCGATACCGCTCGCGCTGCCGGCTCTCATGCTCGTCATGGCTCAGGGCAGCCGTCATCGCCGCCTGGATCGGCAGCGGGACGATCATGCCGGCGTGCTTGCGCACCTCCAGCAGTTCCCGCACCAGGTCCTGGTCACCGGTGACGAAACCGGCCCGGTAGCTGGCCAGATTGGACGTCTTGGACAGCGAGTGGATGGCCAGCAGGCCGGTGTGGTCGCCCTCGCAGACCCGCGGGTCCAGAATCGAGACCGGCTCGGCGTCCCAGCTCAGGCCCAGATAGCACTCGTCGGAGGCCACGATCGCCCCGCGCTCGCGCGCGAAGGCCACCACCTTGCGCAGATGGTCGACCCCCAGCACCCGCCCGGTCGGATTCGACGGCGAGTTCAGATAGATCAGCGCCGGATTCTCCGGACCGACCCGGGTCATCCCGTCCGCGCGCAGCACCCGCGCACCGGCCAGCAGCGCCCCCACCTCGTAGGTCGGGTACGCGACCTCCGGGATCACCACCAGATCGACCGAACCGAGCCCCAATAGCCGGGGCAATCCCGCGATCAGTTCCTTGGTGCCGATCACCGGCAGCACCGCGGCCTGATCGATGCCCGATATACCGAAACGGCGGTCGAGCGCGGCGACCGCGGCCGCCCGTAATTCAGGGGTGCCGTAGGTGGCCGGATAGCCGGGCACCTCGGCGACCGAGACCAGCGCCTCCCGGATCACGGGATCGACCGGATCGACCGGGGTGCCCACGGACAGATCGACGATGCCGCCGGGGTGCGCGGCCGCGCGGGCCTTGGCCCCGGCAATCGTGTCCCAGGGAAAGTCGGGCAGCCGGTCACTGACCCGGGCCCGGGTCGCCGGCGCCCCCGATCGATCAGCCGATGCCACAGTGCCTACTCGTCCGCCATCGGTGGCAGCGCGGCGATGAACGGCGGGTCGTAGTCGGTCTTACCAACCTTGGTGGCGCCGCCCGGCGAGCCGAGGTCGTCGAAGAAGTCGACATTGGCGTTGACGTAGCCGCTCCACTGATCCGGGGTGTCGTCTTCGTAGAAGATCGCCTCCACCGGGCAGACCGGCTCACATGCACCACAGTCCACGCACTCGTCGGGATGGATGTACAGCATGCGATTGCCCTCGTAGATGCAATCCACCGGGCATTCCTCGATGCACGCCTTGTCCTTCACGTCAACGCACGGTTCAGCGATGATGTACGGCACTGCCGCTCTCCTAGTCTGTCCTTACTGCGGGATTGCCTGTCCACATTTGCGGGACACGTCCGCCCGCGCAACACTATCCCGGCAACCGACCCGACAACCGGTCAGCCTTGCCTAACTTCAGTGTGAGTCTCAACTCAGCCACCGTTGCCAGGGCGATAGGGCCGGCGCCATCACCCGACGGTCAGCGGTAGCTCGGAAACCCGGTGCCCGGGCGCACCGTAGGTGGTGGTGCGCTGCCGGACCGGACGACCGATTCCCGCACCGATCTCTTCCAGTTCGGCGACGGTTTTCGCCGAGCCGTGTTCGGAGCCGGCCATCCGGGAGATGGTCTCCTCCATGAGCGTTCCGCCCAGATCGTTGGCGCCACCGTTCAGCATCACGCGGGTTCCGGTGATACCCAGTTTGACCCAGCTGGTCTGAATATTGGGAATCCGGCCGTGCAGCATGATGCGCGCGAGTGCGTGCGCGGCCCGGTTGTCGCGGATCGTGGGCCCGGGCCGCGAGGCACCGGCCAGATACAGCGGGGCGCTCTGGTGCACGAACGGCAACAGCACGAATTCGGTGAATCCGCCGGTCCGGTCCTGGATATCGCGCAGCACCCGCAGGTGGCCGACCCAGTGCTGCGGATTGTCCACGTGCCCGTACATCATCGTCGAACTCGACCGGATGCCGAGTTCATGGGCGGTGGTGATGACATCGATCCACGCGGAGGCGGGCAGTTTGCCCTTGGTCAGCACCCAGCGCACCTCGTCGTCGAGGATTTCGGCGGCGGTGCCGGGAATCGTGTCCAGCCCGGCCTCGCCGAGCGCGGCCAGCCAGTCGCGCACACTCTGCCCGCCCCGCGAGGCGCCGTTGACGATCTCCATCGGGCTGAAGGCGTGCACGTGCATCGACGGCACCCGCCGCTTGACCGCCCGCACCAGATCGGCATAGCCGGTCACCGGCAGATCCGGATCGATTCCGCCCTGCATACACACCTCGGTGGCGCCCTCGACGTAGGCTTCCCAGGCCCGCTCGGCGACCTCCTCGGCGGACAGGGTGAAGGCGTCGGCATCACCCTTGCGCTGGGCGAACGCACAGAACCGGCAGCCGGTGTAGCAGATGTTGGTGAAGTTGATATTGCGGTTCACCACATAGGTGACATCGTCACCGACCGCATCGCGGCGCAACTGATCGGCGAGTGCGGCGACCGCGTCCAGTTCGGCGCCGTCCGCGGTGGCCAGGGCCAGATATTCGGCGTCGGTGAGGCCGGCCGGATCGCGCTCGGCCGCGCGCAGCGCGCCCAGCACATCGGTATCCAGCCGCACCGGGGCCGATAGCGAAAGCACTTGTTCGCGAACGGTTTCCCAATCACCGAACGCGCCCAGGCCCTCGCCCTCCAACGCGGCGTCACTGCGCGCCTCGGTGCGCCGGCCCTCGGTGTCGATGGCGGTGTCGAGGTCGGTGCGCCCCAGCGACTCCCAGGCCTGATCGGGTTCCTGCCAGGGCCGGCCCACCGGATTCACGGTGCGGGCCCGGCCGGTCGCGGGATCGGCCAGGAACTCCACATGCCCGCGCACCCGCGGATCGATCCAGGGCTGCCCGGCCAGGACATATTTGGGATGGGCCGTCAACCGCTCGGTCAGGGCGTAGCCCGACTCCGCGGTGACCTCGGCCAGGACATCCAGATTGGGCCACGGCCGTTCGGGATTCACGTGATCGGGAGTCAGCGGCGACACCCCGCCCCAATCGTCGATACCGGCGTCGATCAGGGCCCGGCATTCGGCCAGCGAGACCAGATTCGGCGGCGCCTGGATCCGCATCTTCGGCCCCAGCAGCAGTCGCGTCACAGCGATGGTGGCCCGGAATTCGGCCAGGTCGGCATCGGGGGCCGCGCGCATCGCGGTGTCGTCCTTGGCCAGGAAGTTCTGCACGATCACTTCCTGGACGTGACCGAAGGCCTTGTGTGCCTTGCGGATCCGCAGAATCGAATCGATCCGCTCGGCATAGGTCTCGCCGATACCGACCAGGATTCCGGTGGTGAACGGAATGCTCAACCGGCCGGCGTCGGTCAGTGCCCGCAATCGCACCGCGGGGTCCTTGTCGGGGCTGCCGTAGTGCGCCTGTCCGGGTTCGGTGAACAACCGCTCCGACGTGGTCTCGAGCATCATGCCCATCGACGGCGCGACCGGTTTGAGCCGCGACATCTCCGCCCAGCTCATGACGCCGGGATTCAGGTGCGGAAGCAGTCCGGTCTCCTCCAGCACCCGGATCGACATGGCCCGCACATAATCGAGTGTGGAGTCGTAGCCGCGCTCGTCCAACCACTGCCGAGCCTCCGGCCAGCGGTCCTCCGGCCGGTCACCGAGGGTGAAAAGTGCTTCCTTACAACCTAATTCGGCGCCTCGGCGGGCGATGTCGAGAACCTCGTCGGGCTCCAGATACATCCCCTCGCCGGCGGCCCGCAGCTTGCCGGGCACCGTCACGAATGTGCAGTAGTGACATTTGTCGCGGCACAACCGGGTGAGCGGAATGAAGACCTTGCGGGAATAGGTGATGGGCAGCGGCTGCGCGGACTTCTCCGGTGACGCGGCCTCCTCTGTGGAAGCGACTGCCTCGCGCAAGCCCGCGTCCCGCACCCGGGCCGCCGAGGCGCACAGCTCGTCGAGATCGCCGCCGCGAGCGTGCAGCAGCACCACGGCTTCGTCGAGATTCAGCGTCGCCCCGTCGCGAGCCCGGCGCAGCGCCCGGCGCATCGCCGAAGGCGCGGG
>JAFMQT010000288.1 GCA_017354515.1 Nocardia sp.
GTGGCAACGGGCCCCTCCGGCAAGGTCATCCGGATGCGGTTGTGCAGCCGTCCGCGCCGCCCCTGCCAGAATTCGACCTGGTCGGGACGCAGCACGAAACCACCCCAGTTGGCCGGGACCGGAATCCGATCCACATCCTCGAAGCGGGCGATGACCGCGTCGTAGGCCCGATCCAGGGCGGCCCGGGACACCACCGGCTGGGATTGGTGCGAGGCCCAGGCGCCGAGCTGGGAATCACGCGGGCGCGACCGCCAATACACCTCGGTGACCTCCCGCGACACCTGCTCCACGCGTCCGCGCAGGGTTACCTGCCGGGCCAGTTCGGGCCAGGCGAACGTGGTCGAGGCGTAGGGCACGGCCTGCAATTGGATGCCCTTTCCCGAGTCGTAGTTGGTGTAGAAGGTCACACCTTCGGGCGACAGGCCCTTGCACAGGACGGTGCGAGAGGCCGGCCGCGGACCGTCATCGGTGAGTTCGACGGTCGCCAGCACCATGGCGTTCGGCTCGGTGATCCCGGAACTGGTGGCGTCCTCGATCCACGTGCGTAACAACGGCTCCCATCCGTTCGCCAGCCAGCTCTCGGTCAGGTCCGAATCGCGTCCGGTTTCGGCCGCCGGACCCAGCCCGAAAGGTCCGTCGTTGCCGGCACCATGTTCCACACCGTATTCGACGCGCATGGCGGCGATATCGAGGGAATTCTGCTGCTCGCGCATAGTCCCAGAGGCTACTCCCCGGTACCCGGGAGATAGGGTTGCCGTGATCGGCCGGAGTGGCATATGACGCCGCCGAGGTCGTGTCGAGCGATATGCGAGGAGGATCACACCATGACGAGCAGTGCTGCGTCTTCGAGCGGCTCGGCCGCTGCGGCTTCGAGCGGCTCGGCCGCTGCGGCGTCGAGCGATCCGGCCTCGAGCGGTCCGGCTGTTCCCCCCGATTTCGTCAGCGGTCTGGAGGGCGTCGTCGCCTTCACGACCGATATCGCCGAACCCGACAAGGATGGCGGCGCACTGCGCTACCGGGGGGTCGACATCGAGGATCTGGTGAACAATCGGGTGACCTTCGGTGATGTCTGGGCGTTGCTGGTCGACGGGAGTTTCGGCCGGGGTCTGCCGCCGGCCGAGCCGTTTCCGCTGCCGGTGCACACCGGCGATGTGCGGGTGGATGTGCAGGCCGGACTCGCCATGCTGGCCCCGATCTGGGGATATCAGCCGCTCCTGGATATCGACGACACGGTCGCGCGGGAGAATTTGGCGCGTGCCTCGGTGATGGCGCTGTCGTATGTCGCGCAGTCCGCGCGCGGGATCTATCAGCCGGCCGTCCCGCAGCACGACATCGACGAATCCGCCACGATCACCGAACGTTTCATGCGGCGTTGGAAGGGCGATCCGGACCCGCGCCACGTCGAGGCCATCGACGCCTATTGGGTCTCGGCCGCCGAACACGGTATGAACGCCTCGACGTTCACCGCCCGTGTCATCGCCTCCACCGGCGCCGATGTGGCCGCCTGTCTGTCCGGCGCGATCGGCGCGATGTCCGGTCCGCTGCACGGCGGCGCCCCGGCCCGGGTGCTGCCGATGGTCGAGGAGGTCGAGAAGTCCGGTGACGCAAGGGCTCTGGTGAAGGGCATCCTCGACCGCAAAGAGAAGCTGATGGGCTTCGGGCACCGGGTCTACCGGGCCGAGGATCCGCGGGCGCGGGTGCTGCGGGCCACCGCGAAACGACTGGGGGCCCCGCGTTACGAGGTCGCCGCCGCCCTCGAACAGGCCGCCCTGGCCGAACTGCGCGAACGCCGTCCCGATCGCGCGATCGAAACCAATGTGGAGTTCTGGGCCGCGGTGATCCTGGACTTCGCCGAGGTTCCGGCCCATATGATGCCGGCGATGTTCACCTGCGGCCGCACCGCGGGCTGGTGCGCGCACATCATGGAGCAGAAGAAACTCGGGAAACTGGTGCGCCCGGCCGCCGTCTACACCGGCCCGGCGCCGCGACCGCCGGAGACGGTGACCGGCTGGGACAGCCTGCGCCGCTGAGAGCGAACCGCTATCGTCGGAACGTCTCCGGCTCGAACCGACCGGTATCCGGGCGCCCGCGCGGGAAATCTGAGCGGGCACCCGGATCGTTTCTGCCGTAACATCTTCCGGCGTGGTAGAAGCGGTACTGTCACGGCGAAAGCTGCTGGCAGCGGGAGTTGGTTTGGCGGTAACCGGTTTCGGTGCTGCGCAGGGGCAATCGTCGGTCGGATTACCGAGTGCGCGAACTCGGCTCGCGAATCCCGCGGTGTCGCCGACCCCGCCCGGCCCCGCGGTGGTGACCACCACGCCACATGCGCCGACTCCGGCGGCCGCCCCCCGGACCGGGGCGCTCGCCGCGCAGCACGACCCTGCCGCGGTCGCGGCCCGCTACGCCGGTCGCAAACCTGCCGCCTGGGGGATGGACCTGCCCGGAATCCTCTCCAGGTTTTCCGCGCGCGGTAATCAGGTGGCGCTGACCTTCGACGCCTGCGGAGGTCCCGGTAACGACGACCTCGACACCGAATTGCTGAATTACCTCACCGCACAGCGTATTCCGGCGACGCTGTTCCTGAATCGTCGCTGGATCGACGCCGATCCGGCGCGGGCGGCGAAACTGGCCGCCGAGCCGCTGTTCGAACTGGCCAACCACGGCACCCGGCACTGCCCGCTGTCGGTCGACGGCCGCTCGGCCTACCGGATCGCCGGAACCGCCTCCACCCAGGAGATCGTGGACGAGGTGTGGGCCAACCAGGAGCGGCTCACCGGTCTGACCGGACAGCCGCCGCGATTCTTCCGCGCCGGAACCGCCCACTACGACGACGTCGCGGTCGCCATCACCCGCGATTTGGGGGTGCGGCCGGTCGGCTTCACCGTCAACGGTGATGCCGGAGCGACCTTCACGCCCGCGCAGGTGTGCACGGCCATGGTCGGCGCCCGCCCGGGCGCGATCACACTGGCTCATATGCACCGGCCTCGATCGGGTACCGCCCAGGGTATGGCGATGGCCCTGCCGTTGTTGCGTTCGCGCGGTGTGGAATTCGTGAAACTGCCCTGATCGGCGCGCTCACCTGCCGGTGGTGGCTTCCCAGTCCACCGCCACCGATTCGCCGCGGTCCACCGTGAAGAAGGCGATCTTCAGCGTCCGCCCCAGATCGACCATATCGATCGCGTGCAGCGGTACCGGCTGCACGATCCGCACCCGCCACGGTTCGGATTCGTCCCAGGCGCGGATCTCCAGATCCAGGCGCAGTACCGGATCGTCGCGGCCGGAATAGTCGGCGGCGATCGGAACGGCCGCGAGCACCGTGGCCTCGGCGCGCCGGCCCGAGGTCAGGATCTTGGTGATGCCGACCCGGGGCGCCTCCCCAGGGTCGGGTACGTACAGCGCCACGCGGTCCGGATCGCCCGGATCCACCCGGCAGCCGACGACATCACCGGGCTGCATCCGATCGATATCGTCCTCGCCCGCCCGCTGCCGTATCCGGGTCTCGTAGGCCGGGTGGTCGTCCGGTTGCACTCGGACCCAGAACAGGTAGGCGGGGGCGAGTTCGGGTCCGCCGGAGCGGTCGGGCGCCGGGTCGGAGGCGTCGCGGCACGGGCGCATCCCCAGCACGATCGCCATACCGGGAAGTCCGTGCGCCAGCAACTCGTAGCGCGCGGTGGGGGACAACTCGCGCGTGCGCAGCCGGATCCCGTACGCCTCGAGTTGCTTCGACAGCCGGGACCGCAGCCGGGGCGCGCCCGGCGCGCCGGGGCCGGATGTCCCGAGGCCGGCCCGGTACGGGCCGTTCTGGCCTGCCGCATTCATAGCTCAACGGTAACCGGTGCGGCCGGGCCGGCCGGTATTCGCCTCTCCGCGGGCATATTCAGCCACATTCGGCCACCTCCGTCTGTACTCGCCGCAGCGCTGACCCTGCGGGCGCGAGACTGGCGTCACGCTCTACGCTTGAGTCCATGACCGCTGCCTTTCCGAGCATTCCCGACGATCTGAAACCCGCCGACGGACGGTTCGGTTGCGGCCCGTCCAAGGTCCGCCCCGAACAGCTGCGCTCCCTGGTGGAGGTGGGCGGCGGCGTCATGGGCACCAGCCACCGGCAGAAACCGGTCAAGGATGTGGTGGCGCGGGTGCGCGGCGGTCTGCGGGAGCTGTTCTCGCTGCCCGAGGGTTACCAGGTCGTCCTGGGCAACGGTGGCACCACCGCGTTCTGGGATGCCGCGGCCTTCGGCCTGATCCGGGAGCGCTCACTGCATCTGACCTACGGTGAGTTCAGCTCGAAATTCGCCACGGTGGCCGCCAAGAACCCGTTCATCGGCGACCCGATCGTGGTGTCCACCGATCCGGGCACCGCGCCCGAGCCGGTATCGGATCCGGCCGCCGATGTCATCGCCTGGGCCCACAACGAGACCTCCACCGGCGTGGCGGTCCCCGTGCAACGGCCTGCCGGTTCCGAGAACGCCCTGATCGCCATCGATGCCACCTCCGGCGCGGGCGGCCTGCCGGTCACCATCACCGACGCCGACGTCTACTACTTCGCGCCGCAGAAGTGCTTCGCCGCTGACGGCGGGCTGTGGGTCGCGCTGATGAGCCCCAAGGCGCTGGAGCGGGTCGCGGAGATCAAGGAGTCGGGCCGCTACACCCCCGAATTCCTGTCACTGCCGATCGCCGTCGACAACAGCGCCAAGGATCAGACCTACAACACTCCGGCATTGGCGACGCTGCTGATGTTCGCCGACCAGATCGAGTGGATGACTGCCAACGGCGGCCTGGACTGGACCGTCAAGCGCACCCTGGATTCGTCCTCGCGGCTGTACTCGTGGGCCGAGGCCAGCGAATTCGCGACCCCGTTCGTGACCGACCCGGCCCACCGCTCACAGGTGGTCGGCACCATCGACATCGACGACAAGATCGACGCCGCCCAGATCGCCAAGGTGCTGCGGGCCAACGGCATCGTCGATACCGAGCCCTACCGCAAGCTGGGCCGTAATCAGTTGCGGATCGGCATGTTCCCGGCCATCGACCCCGAGGACGTCTCGCAGCTGACCCGCTGCATCGACTGGGTCGTCGGTCAACTCGGCTGATCGTTTCGTTCCGGCGAACGCCGCGGATTTCCTGTTCGGGGGGTTCGCGGCGTTCGTCTTTCCCTGATCGGCTGTGTGCCAACCGAACTCGCTCCGAAATCGGCGGCGATATGGTGAGGTGTACACGGGAACAGAGAAGATTAGCCCCCTATGCCTACGCGGTGTTCGATTTCGAGCCGCGTGTCTTGCCGCACTAATCTCAGAAGTGCACTACTGTTCCAGAAACGTGGGCGGTGTCGTGAGCCGCAGGCGCCCGGCGCAGCTTGCTCGACGCAGCGATAAGGAGGTAACCGGTGCGTGAACTTCGAGTAATCGGATTGACGCCCGATTCCGCGCACATCGTGTGCGTCGACGCCGAGACGGGCGTGAAGTACCGGCTCGCCGCCGACGAGAAGTTGCGCGCCGCAGCGCGTGGAGACCTTGCCCGATTCGGCCAGATCGAGATCGAAACGGAAGCAACTATGCGTCCTCGCGATATTCAGGCCCGCATTCGCGCGGGTGCCTCGGTCGAACAGGTCACCGAAGAGTCCGGAATGCCGGCCGGGCGGGTGGAGCGATTCGCCTATCCGGTGCTGCTGGAGCGCGCGCGGGCCGCCGAACTCGCGCAGAAGGCGCATCCGGTGCGGCAGGACGGCCCGGCAGTGGAAACGTTGATCGAGGTGGTCTCGGCGGCGTTCGCCGAGCGCGGCCACAACATCGATATCGCCGAATGGGATGCCTGGAAGGACGAGAAGAACTTCTGGGTCGCCCAATTGCAGTGGCAGGCAGGTCGTTCGGTGATCGCCGCGCACTGGCGGTATCAGCCGGACGCACACGGCGGTGCGGTAACCCCGCTGGACGATCCGGCCTCGGATCTGATCGATCCCGATTTCGGCCGGGCGCTGCGTGGTCTGGCGCCGATCCTGCCCGACGCGGCCCCCGAACCCCCCGCGGCCGCCGAGCCGGTATCGCAGGCTCCGGCGCAGCCGGTCGTCGCGCAGGCAGATCAGCACGATTACTACGCGCAGCGTGCCGCGGTCGGCGGTGGCGCGGTTCCGGTCGCGGCCCAGAGTTCGGCGACCCCCGCCGCCAAGAACCCCCCGGCTCCCGCCGCGAAGGGTG
>JAFMQT010000644.1 GCA_017354515.1 Nocardia sp.
GGGGTGCGGGTCTCCCAGCGCGCCTCGGTCGCGGTGGTGTACGGCGCGACCGCCATGTCGCTCACGCTGCCGGCCGGACAGGTGTTCTCCACCGCGTTCACCTACCGTCAGACCCGGCGCTGGGGCGCCAGTCCGATCGTCGCCTCCTGGCAACTGCTGATCTCGGGTGTGATCGGCACGATCGGGATGCTGCTGCTGGGTGTGGCCGGAGCGCTGCTGGTCGGCAACCAGATCGGCGCGCAGAAGCTGATCCTGACGCTGGTCGCGGTGGCCCTGATGATCTGGGGTGTGAAATACATCTCGGGCAATCCCGGTACGTTGAAGGTTCTGGTGCGCGGCACCGTGCGACGGATCAACCGGCTCCGTCGCCACCCGGCCGAGTCCGGAATGCACCACGTCGACGAGGTGCTGCGGCAACTGGAGTCAGTGGATCTGAGCAAGCGCGACATGCTCTGGATCGCGCTGTGGGCACTGGTGCACCGGCTCGCCGATGTGGCCTGTCTGGGGGCGGCCTGCTACGCGATCGGCGCGAGTCCGCGCTGGGCCGGGCTGCTGATCTCGTTCAGCGTGGGTAAGGCGGTCGGCACCATCCCGTTCGCCCCCGGCGGCCTCGGATACGTCGACGCGACCCTGCTGCTGAGTCTGACCGCGGCGGCGGGACTGCCCTCCGCGCAAGCGGTTTCGGCCGCCTTCGTCTACCGCGTGGTGAGTTTCATCATGGTGGCGATCGCGGGCTGGATCGTCGTCGCATTCAAATTCCGCGGCACCCACGCCGGCGACGCCCAATTCGAGCGCGAATTCGAGCGGCATTCACTACTGGCCGAGCCGCTGCGCGGGGACAGCCGCACCACCCCCGAACCCGAACCCGGCGCCGATCCCCGCGACACCGAACGCCCACCCGGCGAACCCGCCTGAGCCCGACCAGTCGCTAGCCGATTGGGTTGGTGGCCGCCGCTGTCGGTGGGGACCCGGCTACCCTGACGGCCGTGAGGAAATCACTACCGCTGCTGATCGATATCGTGCTGGTGATCGCGTTCTGCGTGATCGGCCGCAACAGCCATTCCGAGGCGGTGGTGGGTCCGGGCCTGCTGCGCACCCTGTGGCCGTTCGGCGCCGGATTGCTGATCGGCTGGGCGCTGGCACTGCTGATCGCGACCCGCTCGGCCCGGTCCCGATTCGACGGCTACGCCCTGTGGCCGACCGGCGTGCTGGTCTGGTTGTCGACACTGATCGGCGGCATGGTGCTGCGGGTGGTGAGTGGTCAGGGTACGCAGGTCAGCTTCATCAATGTCGCGGCCACCGTCCTGGCGCTCTTCCTGGTGGGCTGGCGGGTGGTCAGATTCGTGATCGTCCGGCAGCGCACCGAGTCCGGCGCCTGAACACCGGCGCGAGCGATCGATCCTGCTATTTGTCGTTGTCCGGTGTCGCCAGCGACTTCAACATGACGGCCGCCATGCGTGAGGTCGCATCGCCGCTGTCGATATCCTCGATGTGGACGGCGAAGGCCAGATCCCCGGCATTGGCCAGTAGCCAACCGCCGGTTCCGGAATCGGCCGCGAACGCGGTGACACCGGCGTAGTGGCTGACGGCCCCCTCCTCCGGACTCGCGGTGTGATCGCGGAGCATGGTGCGCAGCTTGTCGGACACGTCGGGCGGAAGCGGAGCCAATTGCGCCTCCGTGGTCGAGGGTTTGCCGATCTCGATCATCGGCGGCGCCACCGCGCCGCGTGCGATCGCGGCGGCCGCGACCGCCATCCCGAACGGGCTGGCCTGGATCGCATCCTTATCGGCGGCCTGGTCCTGCTTCGCCTGCTGCACACCGCGGCCGGAGATCGGCACGCGGCCGGTGGTCTGGTCCAGGCCCGGTATCTTGAAGCCGATGCCGACCCCCAGCGAGGCCGCCGCCTCGGCCGATTCCTGCGTCGAAACATCTTGCGGCGCTTTCTTCTTCGCGAGCGCGGCGGCCGACTTGAACAGGTCCGCGGTGCCGCCGGCCGGATAGGTCGCGGTGAATGCCGGGTTCCCCTTCTCGCTCGCGTAGTTGTTCTGCGCGGCCGCGACCACCGCACCGGTGGACGGCTGGATCGCCACGATCTCGGCCGCGGTGCCCGCGCTCACGACCGCGTCCTCGGCGGCCCGCTGCAGTTTCGGGTCGAGGGTCGAGGCGATATCCGGACCGGCCGGACCCTGATA
>JAFMQT010000645.1 GCA_017354515.1 Nocardia sp.
CATACCGGCACCCAGATCCGAATTCTGCGAAATGGTGGCGAGGCGGTCGTAGGCGGTTTCGGTGAGCGGCTTCTCGGACGGATACAGGAAGTAGGCGTATCCGCGTTCGCGACTGCGACCGACCCGCCCGCGCAACTGATGCAGCTGCGAAAGTCCCAGCGCGTCGGCGCGTTCCACGATCAGGGTGTTGGCGTTGGAGATGTCCAGTCCGGTTTCGACGATCGTGGTGCACACCAGCACATCGAATTCGCGTTCCCAGAAACCCTGGACGGTCTTCTCCAGCACGTCCTCGTTCATCTGACCGTGCGCCACCGCGACCCGCGCCTCGGGTACCAGTTCGCGAATACGCTTGGCCGCCTTGTCGATCGAGGACACCCGGTTGTGCACGTAGAACACCTGGCCGTCGCGCAGCAGTTCCCGGCGTACGGCCGCGGCGACCTGCTTATCGTTGTAGCCGCCGACATAGGTCAGGACCGGATGACGTTCCTCGGGCGGGGTGAGGATGGTCGACATCTCCCGGATTCCGGCCAGACTCATCTCCAGGGTGCGCGGAATCGGCGTCGCCGACATGGTCAGCACATCGACGTGGGTGCGCAGCGCCTTGATATGTTCCTTGTGCTCGACACCGAAACGCTGTTCCTCGTCGATGATGACCAGGCCGAGATCCTTCCAGCGCAAACCGGTCTGCAGCAGGCGATGGGTTCCGACCACGATATCGACATCGCCGGCGGCCATTCCGTCGATGGTCTCGCGCGATTCGCCGGCGTCGGTGAAGCGGGACAGGCCCTTGACCGTCACCGGGAAGCCGGCCACCCGCTCGGCGAAGGTCTGCAGATGTTGTTGTGCCAGCAGGGTTGTCGGCACCAGCACCGCGACCTGGCGGCCGTCCTGGACCGCCTTGAACGCCGCGCGGACCGCGATCTCGGTTTTGCCGTAGCCGACATCACCGCAGATCACCCGGTCCATCGGGACCGCGCGCTCCATATCGGCCTTGACCTCGGCGATGGCGGTGAGCTGATCATGGGTCTCGGTGAACGCGAACGCGTCCTCCATCTCCTGCTGCCACGGTGTGTCCGCCGCGAAGGCATGGCCGGGTGCGGCCTGGCGCGCGGCATACAGCTGGACGAGTTCGGTCGCGATCTCGCGAACCGCCTTGCGCGCCTTGCGTTTCGTATTGGCCCAGTCCGAACCGCCCAGCTTCGACAGGCTCGGCATCTCACCGCCGACATAGCGCGAGAGCTGATCGAGGGCGTCCATCGGCACGAACAAGCGGTCGCCGGGCTGGCCGCGCTTACTGGGTGCGTATTCGATGACCAGGTACTCACGCCGGGCGCCGCCAACGGTGCGCTCGATCATCTCCACGAATTTGCCGATGCCGTGCTGGTCGTGCACGACCATATCCCCGGCGTTCAACGCCAGCGGATCGACCTGATTACGCCGGCGGGCGGGCAGTTTCTTGCCCTCGGCCGGGGCGGTGACGCGGTTGCCGGTCAGATCCGATTCGGCGATGACGACCAGTTTCGCGTCGTCGAAGACGATGCCGTCGTGCAGTGATCCGCACAGCACCCCGACCACGCCGCCCACTGGTTCGGCGCCCGGCTCCAGCGGTGCGGCCGGGACTTCGGCGTCGGCGAGTCTTTCCTGAATGCGCTGGGCCGTACCGTGTCCGGCGACCACGACCACCGCCCGGCCGCCGGTAGTCACATGGGCGCGAAGGGAGGCGAAAACGGTCGCGATCAATTCGTCCGAACCGCGCGCTGCGGGGGCCGCCAGCACCGGCAGGGCGATCTCGGCCGGATCGTCGGCGGCCAGCGGACTCAATGTCCACCAGGGCAATCCACGTTCGGTGGCGCTCGCGCGCACCACATCGAGCCCGCGGTAGGCCGAGGCCCCCAAGTCCAGGCCGTGCGCGCCGAGCGGGGCCGCACCGCCGAACGAGGCCGCCGTCCACGACGCCTCCAGGAATTCCTGACCGGTGCGGACCAGATCCGCGGCGCGGGTGCGGATCTTCTCCGGATCACACAGCAGCACATGCGACTGCGCCGGCAGCACATCGGTCAGCAGCTGCAGATCGCCCGGCCGCAGCACCGGCAGCAGCGCCTCCATACCCTCGACCGGAATGCCCTGGGCGAGTTTGTCCAGCATCTCCACCAGTGCGGCATCGGCCGGATTGTCGGCGGCCACC
>JAFMQT010000646.1 GCA_017354515.1 Nocardia sp.
ATGCGAGCGGTGCGCGCACCCTCTCCCATGCCGACATCATCGGCACCGCATCGGCATCCGATCGCGAACGGCTCGAACCGGAGGATATCGGCGTGGCCGGGCTCGATGTGGGTACGGACCGGGCCCTGGTCCGCCCCGAACGACCGGTTATCCGCGATGCCCAACCCCCGGTGCTGATCGGAGTCACCGGCCGTGACCGTGACGAAGTACGCTCGACCGCACAGGATTTGGTAGATGCGTCCGCCGATCGCACACCCGCGTTGAGCGAACTCGCCGCCGCCGGACGGATATTGCCCGGTGCGGTCAGAGCCACCGTCGTGACGAGCGACGCCGAAGCCGCTGTTTCGGCGCTGCGCGCACTCGCCCGGGGTGCGGCCGATTCCCCCGATATCGCGTTCGGGCCCGGCTCCGCGCGGGCGGGACCACCGCTGCTGTTGTTCTCCGGTCAGGGTGGACAGCACGCCCGGATGGGCCGGGCGCTGGCCGCCCGGTATCCCGCGTTCGCTCGCGCTCTCGCCGAGGTCACCGATGCCGTGGCCGGCGCGGGAGGTCCCCGGGTATGGACGCCGCGGAACGGATTCGGCGGCACCACCACTGTCGACACGGTCCAGACCTCGCTGTTCGTCTATCAGGTGGCGATGGCGGAATTACTGGCGGCGTGGGGAATCCGACCCGGCGCGGTCACCGGTCACGGTCCCGGCGAGATCGCGGCCGCCGTGGTGGCCGGTGCGATATCCCTGACCGACGGCGCCGCATTGATCAGCACGCGAGCCCGCGTGCAGGCCGCGGGCGATGCGGACGCGGCCGCGGTCATGTTCGAGGCGACGGCACAGCAGGTACGCCGCCTGATCGAACCGCTGCGGACCCAGGTGGCGGTGACCGCGGTGAACGGGCCACGGGCCGTGGTGGTTTCGGGTCCGGCGCGGTATGTGGCGACCCTGATGCGCCGGGCACGCCGACGGCAGTTCCGGATCCATCCCGTTCCGATGGAACTCGCCCACCACGGTCCAGCGTCGCGCGCGCGGGCAGAACGATTACTCGCCGAACAACCAGCGGTCACACCGCGGCCGCCACGAATCCCGATCTTCGCCACCAGCAGGGCGGGTCTGGTCGTCGAACCCGGTCGGGGCGGGATGCGGTGGGATAGCGATTACTGGCTGGACAATCTCTGTGGCACAGTGGAATTGGACGATGCCATCGCCTCGGCCATCGCGCGTGGGTTCAGCACCGTGGTGGAGATATCACCACGTCCGATTCTGGCCGCCGCTGTGCACGCGCGCTCCGGACCGATCGTGGTGCCCGCGGCCGATCGCGACGACGAGGCCCGCACCTTCCTGCGCGCTCTCGGGACGCTGTATGTGCGCGGCAACGATCTGAACTGGTCGATTCAGGGACCGGCCACGCGGCCGCTCACCCGGCGCAACTGGCGGCGCGCGGCCACTCCGGCAGCGCCCGGCGCGGTCGGTGCCGACAGGCCGGAGGATCACATCGTCTCCGAGGCCGACACCGTCCCGGCATCGTATTGGCTGCTGCGCCTCATGGATTCGGTGCCCGCACCGGCTCGGCTGCGCACGATCGACCTCGCCGGACCGATCGGTCCGGAGAATCTCACCGCCGTCGAATACCGGTTGGGCGACCGGCCGCGAATCACCCTCGGTACGCGCACCGTGGCCTCGGCGCGCACCGCGTCGCCGGCCACCCCCGCCGATATTCTGACCTGGATGCGCAGGGTCGAGGCATATCGCGCGCAGACCGCACCGGCCGCCGCGGAGGTCGACGATTTCTACCGTGAACTGCTCGCACGAGGCCTGGACCACGGTCCGGATTTCCGCCGGTTGACGAGGATACGCACCGGAAATGGCTGTGCGGTAGGAGAGTTCGATGCGGCACCGATGACCTCGGCCACGCTCGAGGGGTGCCTGCAGCTGATCACCGCCGCCGCCGATCCGGCCGATATCGCACCGGGCCGTTCCCTGCGGATGGACTCGGCATGGATTGCCGACCTCCGGCGGATCCGTATCACCGAGGCGTACGCGTTCGTCACCGGACGATCCCATACCGACGTGGTGGCCGATGTGATCGCGCTGGATCAGTACGATGCACCGGCGGTCGCGTTGCTGGGAGTGCGGATGCCGGTGACATCCCGGGATCGGTGCAGCACAGTCTCTTCCGGGACGGCACAG
>JAFMQT010000647.1:0-1455 GCA_017354515.1 Nocardia sp.
AGTGCGAACAGCACCTTGAACACGCCACCGGCGCGCCGCCGCACCACCAGTGCCGCCGCCGCGAACCCCAGCACGGTCTGCGCCGGCACTACGAGCAGTGCCAGCGCACCCGTCACCAGCAGTGAATGCCCGAAATCGGCATCGGTCAGCACCGATCGCCAATTCCGCAGACCCGTGAATCGCAGGGGGCCCAGCAGATTCCAGCTGTGCAGACTCAGCCAGGCCACCAGCACGATGGGCAGGATCAGGAAGCAGACGATCCCGATCAGGCTCGGCGCCAGCAGGATCCAGCTCGTGGACCGACGGCCGGTCACGCGGCGGCGCTCAGTCCATCGGGCCGCCGGCGACATAGATCACCTGTCCGGAAACGAATCCCGCGCCCTCGCTGACCAGGAACGACGCCGTGTGGGCGATATCCTCGGGGCGGCCCACCCGCTGCACCGGAATCTGCCCGGCGGCGGCCTTCTGATAGTCCTCGAACGGCACGCCCACCCGGGCGGCGGTCGCGGCGGTCATATCGGTGACGATGAAGCCGGGCGCGATGGCATTGGCCGTGACACCGAACCGACCCAGTTCCACGGCAAGGGTTTTGGTGAAGCCCTGCAGGCCGGCCTTGGCCGCGGAGTAGTTGACCTGACCTCGGTTACCCTGCGCCGAGGTGCTCGACATGCTGACGATGCGGCCCCATTTGGCTTCGACCATGTACTTCTGCACCGCCCGCGACATCAGGAATGAACCGCGCAGGTGGACGTTCATCACGGCGTTCCAGTCGTCGACGCTCATCTTGAAGATCAGATTGTCGCGCAGGATGCCGGCATTGTTGACCAGGACCGTCGGCGCACCGAGTTGTTCGGCCAGCTGATCCACCGCGGCGTTGACCGAATCCTCGTCGGAGACATCGGCGCCCAGGGCCACCGCCTGCCCACCGGCGTCGGTGATCGCCTTGACGGTGTCGGCGCAGTGGGCGGCATCGAGGTCGAGCACACCGACCTTCAGTCCGTCCGAAGCCAGCCTGGTCGCGATCGCGGCTCCGATCCCCCGGGCCGCGCCGGTGACAACGGCAACGCGTTCAGCCATGGATGTGTCCTCCTGTACCTCGCTCATGCGCGATTTCGCTGTAGCGGTCGACTTGGTGAACGGTATCCCACCGGCCGGGAGGCCGAGTTGTCATCTGGCCAACTTGTCCAGCGGTGCCGGCAGGCTGTGCAGGAGTGCGTGCGCGTCCACCACGCCGGTCAGCGCGAGCAGCAGCGCTACCCCGACCGCCATCTCCAGCACCCCCAACAGCAACGCGCACATCGCCATCAGCCGCCCGCGCGGATGGCTGAAGGAGATGAACGCGAATACGATCGCCACCGGGAACAGGGCGACCAGGGCGGCGATCAGGGCGACGATCGCGTACGGATTGACGATCGGCTGTACCTCGGCGCGCAGCCGCCCCGCCCGGCGTCGGTC
>JAFMQT010000647.1:1465-2178 GCA_017354515.1 Nocardia sp.
TCACGCTGCTGCGGGGCGGGCGGGCCGGGGTCGGCCGGTGCCGGAGCATATTGCGCCGGCGGCTCATCGGCCGCACTCCATGCCTGTGTCGGCGCGGGAGTGCTCACCGGAGCCTGAGCGGGCGGTTCGGGCGGTGCCGAATAGGTGGGTGGCGGGGTGGCCGGACCGGCCGTAGCCGGCGGCGCCACCCGGGCAGCCGGGAGATGAACGGTCGGATGGTCGGCCGGCGAGCTCACCCGCCCGCCGGTCGGCATGACCCGGTCGTTCCGGGCCGGTGCGGGGCGCGGGGTGGCCGGCGGTCCAGGTCTTCCGTTGGGCTGTGGAGCCGGCGGCGGAACCGGTGTCTGCGCGGGCCTGGCGCCCATGACCGGCGCCGCGTGGGCCCCGGAGTTGTGTGCGGCAGGTGCCCCGGACGGCGGTGGCCCGGCGGGCGGCGGCGGGTATCCGGGTCCCGGTGCGGGTCCGTAGCCGTTCGGTGGCGGCGGATAACCCTCGCGCGCATATCCATTCGGCCCGGAGGCGGGCGCGTGCCCGTTGGGTGCCGGTGCGGGAGAGTATCCGCCGGAAGTGGATCCGGGCGGATAGGCGTGCGTGGACTGATATCCATTGGGCGCGGCGGGCGGCGGTGCCGGAGCGGGCGCCGGATAGCCGCCGCCGGGTTGTCCGCCCGGCTGGTTGCCCGCGATCGGATCGGGAGTCCTGGCGGGCGACGG
>JAFMQT010000289.1 GCA_017354515.1 Nocardia sp.
GGAGCCATGGTGATCGGATTCGTCGTCACCGTCATCGGATTCGTCGTCACCGGACGCGGACTCACCGGATTCGGAATCGGCCTCGCCGGACTCGGCGGCGGCGGATTCGGCCGCGCCCGTGCCGGCGACGTCCTGCTCGGGCGCCTCGTCCTCGAGTTGCGGTTCCTCATCGGATTCATCGGGCCAGACCTCACTGTCGCCCACATATTCCGGTTCCGGCTCACCGGCGAGGGATTCGGCATCGACATAGCCGCCCTCGAGGCTGTCCTGTTCGGCGGCCTGCTCTTTACCGAGACGGCGCAGCGCGCCCCACTGCCACGGCCAGGGGCGCTCGGCGCCGGGCAGCAGACGATCGGCGACCTCACGACCGCGGGTGGCGATCACGAAATAGGCTATCGCGCACAGGAATACGATCGTCGAGGTGTAGGTGTTGACCCGGAGGCCGAAGATGTGGGTGGCCTCGTCGTCGCGCAGCAGCTCGACCCAGAACCTCCCGAACGTGTAGATCGCCACATACAACGCGAACAACCGGCCGTGACCGATCCGCCAGCGTCTGTCGACCACGAACAGCACCGCGACCCCGAACAGATTCCAGATCAGCTCGTACAGGAAGGTCGGCTGCACGACCTTCTCCACCACGCCGGTCGACACGCCGTTCATCATGTCCAGCTGACCGTTGGAGTCGAAACGCAGATAGATCTGCAGCCCCCACGGCTTGGTGGTCTGGCGACCGTAGAGTTCCTGGTTGAAGTAGTTGCCGAGGCGGCCGATGGCCTGCGCGAACAGGATTCCGGGCGCGATGGCATCGCCGAAGGCGGGCAACGGGATTCGATAGATCCGGCAGGCGATCCAGGCGCCGACCGCGCCGAGCGCCACCGCACCCCAGATACCGAGACCGCCCTCCCAGATCTTCAGCGCGTTGATCGGATGCCCGCCCGCGCCGAAATACTTCTGCCAGTCGGTGGCCACGTGATAGAGCCGCCCGCCGACCAGGCCGAACGGCACCGCGAACATCGCCACGTCCAGCACCGTGCCGGATTGTCCACCGCGCGCCTGCCAGCGCCGCTCCCCCAGCCAGATGGCGACGACGATCCCGATGATGATGCAGATCGCGTACGCGCGCAGCGGCAGCGGCCCCACATCCCACACCCCACGCGGCGGACTGGGAATATACGCCAGTACCGACGCACCGTGCATGCCGACGCTGTCTGCCACGACTGGAAAGGTCACCGCCCCACCGTAACGAAAGATCAGCGGGCATTCCGGCCCGGGGACCGACCCGAGACTCGGGCGTCAGCGAGCCAGGGCCGCCGAACGCACCCCTTCGGCCAGTTCGGCGGTCAGCGCGCGCACCCGGTCCAGCCCGTCGGCCACGGCCGATACCAGCGCCGAACCCACGATCACGCCGTCGGCGTAGGCGGCGATCTCGGCGGCCTGCGCACCGCTTCGGACGCCGAGGCCGACACCGATCGGGATGTCGGAATGCGCCCGCACCCGCGCACACAGTTCCGGCGCGGCGGAGGAGACCGCGGCGCGGGCCCCGGTCACCCCCATGGTGGAGGCCGCGTACAGGAAGCCGCTACTGGCCTCGACGGTGAGCGCCAGCCGTTCCTCCGTCGAGGACGGCGCCACCAGGAAGATCCGATCCAGGTCGTGGGCGCGGGAGGCCTCGATCCACTCCCCCGCCTCCTCCGGGATGAGGTTCGGGGTGATCAGGCCCAATCCGCCCGCACCGGCCAGATCGGCGGCGAACCGGTCGACTCCGTACCGCAGCACCGGATTCCAGTACGTCATGACGACGGCTTTACCGCCCGCAGAGGTGATCGCCTCGACGACTGAGAACACATCACGCACCCGCACCCCGCCGCGCAGCGCCTGTTCGGTGGCGGCCTGAATGGTAGGGCCGTCCATCACCGGATCGGAGTAGGCGATACCGACTTCGATGATGTCGCAACCGGATTCGACCATCGCGGTGCACGCCTCGATGGATCCGGCGAGGTCCGGATATCCGGCGGGCAGATAGCCGATCAGGGCGGCGCGACCCTCGGCGCGGCAGGTATCGAAGGTGGATCGCAGACGGCTCACGACTGCTTCTCCTCGTCGGATCCGTTGTCGTCGAACAGGCCGAACCAGCGGGCGGCGGTATCCATATCCTTATCGCCGCGTCCGGACAGGCTCACCAGAATGATTGCCCCCGAACCCAATTCGCGGCCCAGTTGCAGCGCACCGGCGACCGCGTGCGCGGATTCGACGGCGGGGATGATGCCTTCGGTGCGCGAGAGCAGCAGCAGCGCGTCCATCGCCTCGGTATCGGTGACCGGGCGATATTCGGCCCGGCCGGTGTCCTTGAGATAGGCGTGTTCGGGCCCGACCCCCGGATAGTCCAAACCGGCGGAGATGGAATGGGATTCGATGGTCTGGCCGTCCTCGTCCTGCAGCAGGTAGGAGTAAGCGCCCTGGAAGGCTCCCGGGCTGCCACCGGTGAACGTGGCCGCGTGCCTTCCGGTTTCGACACCGTCACCGGCGGCTTCGAAGCCGACCAGCCGCACGCCGGGGTCGTCGATGAAGGGGTGGAAGATTCCGATCGCGTTGGAACCCCCACCCACACACGCCACCACGGCGTCGGGCAGCCGGCCGGTACGGTCCCGGACCTGCTCACGCGCCTCGAGGCCGACCACACGCTGCAGATCGCGCACGATCAGCGGGAACGGATGCGGCCCGGCGGCGGTGCCGAAGCAGTAGTAGGTCTGCTCGGCGTTGGTGACCCAGTCGCGCAGCGCCTCGTTGATGGCGTCCTTGAGGGTTCGCGATCCGGTGGTCACCGACACCACCTCGGCCCCCAGCAGCCGCATCCGCGCCACATTGAGGGCCTGGCGGGCGGTGTCGACCGCGCCCATGTAGATCACGCAGTCCAGGCCGAGCAGCGCACACGCGGTCGCGGTGGCCACACCGTGCTGACCGGCGCCGGTCTCGGCGATGACGCGGGTCTTACCCATCCGCTTGGCCAGCAGCGACTGCCCCAGCACATTGTTGATCTTGTGCGAACCGGTGTGGTTCAGATCCTCACGCTTGAGGATGATGCGAGCGCCGCCGGCGTGTTCGGACAACCGCGTGCATTCGAACACCGGCGACGGCCGGCCCGCGTAATCGCGCTGCAGCCGGTCGAGTTCGTTCAGGAAACCGGGATCGACCCGGCACTTGTCGTATTCGGCGGTGACCTCCTCGATCACCGCCATCAGCGCCTCGGGGACGTGGCGGCCACCGTAGATACCGAAATGACCACCGGTATCGGGTTCGTGGCTGCGATGGGCGACACCGGCACTGGCCTGTGGCAGCACCGGACCCGGCATGTCGGTCATCGCGTCACACCGCGGCGCAATGGACGGGGGCAGGACGGATGAGTGCCGGCGGTCGCCAGTTCGGATACCGCCGCACGGGGATCACCGCTGGTCACCAGGCTTTCGCCGACCAGCACCGCATCGGCGCCGGCACCGGCGTAGGCCAACAGGTCGGCGGTCCCGTTGATGCCCGACTCCGCGACCCGGATGACCTCGGTGGGCAATCCGGGGGCGATCCGCGCGAACACATCGCGATCGACCTCGAGCGTCTTCAGATCGCGAGCGTTGACACCGATGACCGAGGCACCCGCGGTGAGCGCCCGATCGGCCTCCTCCTCGGTGTGTACCTCGACCAGTGCGGTCATCCCGAGCGATTCGGTGCGGTCGATCAGCGAGGACAGCACGTCCTGTTCGAGCGCGGCCACGATCAGCAGAATCACATCCGCGCCATGGGCGCGGGCCTCGTGGATCTGATAGGGACCGACCACGAAATCCTTACGCAGGACGGGCAGATCGACCACCGCGCGCACGGCGTCAAGATCGGCCAGCGAACCGTTGAAGCGGCGTCCCTCGGTCAGCACGCTGATCACCCGCGCGCCGCCGTTCTCGTAGGCTCGGGCCAGATCCGCCGGGTCGGGAATGTCGGCCAGATCTCCCTTGGAGGGGCTGGCGCGCTTGACCTCGGCGATGACTCCGATTCCGTCCGCGTGCAGGGCGGCGACCGCGTCCCGCGGTGAAGGCGCCGCAGCGGCGGCCTTCTTTACGGCCTGGAAATCCAGGAGGGCTTCGCGTGCGGCTACATCCGCGCGGACCCCTTCGAGAATCGAGTCGAGTACCGTCATCTGGCTCGAATCCTTTCTGGGGAGACGGACTTGCGACCTGAGAGTTCCCCCGGGCGCTGTCTCACCGATGCTGATAAAGGGTAGAGGGAGCCGTTCACCCGACCGACGCCGGGGTGTGATGATCGCCGGGGCATCCCCCGGCCGACGACGGTCATCGTTTCGGCTCGTCGTCGGTGGGGTCGGTGCCGGCATCCAGCGCGTCCCACAGCACCCGCTGAGACAGCTCACCCGGCTCCGAATCCGCCTTCGGCGCGGTTTTCGGAGCGTTCTCGGGCGCGGGTTCGGTCTTCGCGCCAGGGCGCTGTCCGGCGACCTGCTGGGCGGCCGCGGCCCGCCGGAACACCGGATTGTCGTATTTGCCCGACAGCTGCGCGGATTTCTCGGGCATCCGGGCCAGCAGCACCCCGGCGCCGAAGGCCGCGACCGCACCGACCACACACACCACTGCCGGGAAGGTCGAGGTCAGAGCCTGATCCACATGGGCGCGGGCGGGGAGCTCGGCCAATTTCGCCGCGCGTTCGGCGAATTTGCCGTGCTTGGTCGCCACCGACAGTCCCGGCACCGCGGCGACCGCCGCCACCAGGGCGATCAGCACACCCACCAACCGCAGCAGCCAACCCCGGGTCGCGAACACCGCGGCGATGGCGGCCACCAGCACCAGCGCCAGCGGGGTGAGCGCACCGAACCAGACGCCGCCGTTCAGGTTCTGGGTGCGCGGTTCGGTCAGTCCGTCCGATGACCGCAATGTCACCCAGGTCATCCGCGAGGACGCCCACAGTGCGAGCGCGCCCAGCGCCAGCAGCGCCACAGGAATGACCGGCCGGGACCGCCGCGCCCGGGTCGGAGCCGTCCGACTCACCGAATCCCGCTGGGGCACAGTGCCTTCGGCGGCGGCACCGGTATCCGAGGAGGTTTCCTCCGGGGCCGGATTCTCGGGGGGCTGGGAATTGTCGCTGATTTCTGAATCACTCATGTCGCGGTGCTGTCGAATTCGGGGCTATAGGTCCGCAGCGTACGCGCGGCGGCGATGGCCTTGAGAACCGCCATCGCCTTGGTGCGGGCCTCGTCGTCCTCGTAGCCGGGTTCGGAGTCCGCGACGATGCCCGCCCCGGCCTGGACGTAGGCGGTGCCGTCCTTGAGCAGGGCGGTACGAATCGCGATCGCGGTATCGGCGTCACCGGCGAAGTCCAGATAGCCGACCACGCCGGCGTACACACCCCGGCGGGTGGGCTCGTTCTCCTCGATCAGTTCCATCGCCCGGACCTTCGGCGCACCGGAGAGGGTTCCGGCCGGGAAACAGGCTCGTACCGCGTCCAGGGCGATCTTGCCGGCCGCCAGCCGCCCGGTCACCGTGGAGACCAGATGCATCACATGGCTGTAGCGCTCGATGTGCCGGTAGTCGATGACGCGCACGGTCCCGGGCTCACATACCCGGCCCAGATCGTTGCGGCCCAGATCCACCAGCATCAAGTGCTCGGCATTCTCCTTCTCGTCGGCCAGCAGATCCTTCTCCAGCAACAGGTCCTCCTCGGCGCCCGCGCCTCGCCACCGGGTGCCGGCGATCGGATGTGTCGTTGCCACACCGTCTTTCACCGTGACGAGCGCTTCCGGGCTGGAGCCGACGATCGAGAAGGCGGTTCCGCCGGCACCGTCGGGGATGTTCATCAGCACCATGTACGGACTCGGATTCGAGGCGCGCAGCATCCGGTAGACATCCACCGGGGCGCCGCCGTACTCCATCTCGAAACGCTGGGACAGCACCACCTGAAAGGCCTCGCCGGCCTCGATCTCACCGATGACCCGCCGGATCGCGGACTCGAAATCGTCGGTGCTGCGACGGCGCAGGTAATCAGGTTCGGGGCGGTCGAACACCGAGACGGTGGATTGGGCGGGAGCGGCGAGGGCAGCGGTCATCCGGTCCAACCGGGCGACCGCGTCGTCGTAGGCCT
>JAFMQT010000648.1 GCA_017354515.1 Nocardia sp.
AGGCCGAGCCCGTCGACGATGCGGCCCCGGGTATCCACGATCCGCACCGCGTCCGGCAGGGTTTGCGCGCCGGCGAAATAGCAGGCGGGGATCTCGCCCTGGGAGTGGCCGACCACCGAGTACGGCCACACACCGGCCGCCTGCCACATCGCGGCCACCCCGACCATATTGGTGAACAGCGCGGGTTGCACGGTGTGCGCCGGCTCATCGGTCGGGGTGTCGGCGTCCAGCAGATACGGCAGCGGCGACCACTGATACAACTCGTGAAAGATCTTGTCGCACTCGTCGACCGCGCTTCGGTAGGGCTCGGAGTGGTCATAGAGCATGCGCCCCATACCCGGCCGCTGACTACCCTGGCCGGGAAATACGAAGGCCACCCGCGCCGGGCTCGCCGGGCCGTCGGACCGCACCACATCCGGATGCGGTTCACCGGCGGCCAGCGCGCGCAGCCCCGACGCCATGGTGTCGCGGTCGGTCGCCATGACCAGCGCCCGGTACCTGCGGGCCGGACGGGTACGAAACAACATCTCCGCGATGCGCGCGGGGCTCACCGCGGGATGGGCGTCGGCATAGTCCGCGATCGCCGCCGCCTCCCGGCCCACCAGGTCCGGGTTCTCGGAGCAGATCAGGATCGGGACACTGCCGTCCGGAAGTCGGTAATCAGTCAACGCTCTCCCCTTCCTGTGACGGAATCGCCAGCAGCGCATGGGCATTGGTTCCGGCAACCCCGAACGAGGAGACGGCCCCGTAGTGGACGCCGCCGTATGCCGGCCAGTCCTCGAGTTCGGTGGCCAGCCGCAGTCCGGAGGCGTCCCAATCCACCGCGGTGGTCGGATTGTCGGCGTGTCTGGTCGGGGTGATACTGCCGTGCAGGCCGCTGACCAGCAGCTTGATCAGTCCGAGGATTCCCGAGGCGGCCTGGGCGTGGCCGAGATTGGATTTCACCGAGCCCAGCCGCGCCGCACCCGCGCCGTACACCGCCTGCAGCGCACGCAATTCCAGCGGATCGCCGACCGCCGTGCCGGTGCCGTGCCCCTCGATCATGCCGACCAGTTCCGCAGCGATTCCCGCGTCGGCGACCACGCGCCGCATCATCCGCTCCTGAGATTCGGAGCTGGGCACGGTGATCGGCGCGCCCCCGCCGTTATGCGCGACCCGGGTCGCCAGAATCCGGCCGAATACGCGGTGGCCCAGCTCTCGGGCCCGCGACTGGCGTTCCAGCACCAGGACTCCGACACCCTCACCCCACAGCGTTCCGGAGGCGTCGGCCGAATACGGCCGGCACTGACCGTCGGTGGCCAGCGCATTGAGTTTGGCGAATTCGTAGAAGGCGCCGGGCGAACCCATCACGCAGGCCCCACCGGCCAGCGCCCAGTCACAGTCTCCGGTCCGAATCGCAGAGGCAGCCAGATGAATCGAGGTCAGCGAGGACGCGCACGCGGTATCCACCACGATCGACGGACCGGACAGATCCAGGCAATTCGAGATTCGCCCGGCCGTCCCGCCGAGGGCCTCACCGCCGGCTCGGTAGCCGCTGTATTCGGTGATGTCGACCAAGCGCGGACCGTATTCGGTATACGAGGCGCCCATATAGACGCCGACGCCGGTGCCGTCGATGGTGGCCGGATTTATGCCGGCGTTCTCCAGCGCCCGCCACGCGACCCGCAGCGAAACCCGCTGCTGGGCATCGATGGCCACCGCCTCGCGCGGGGTGATCCCGAAGAACCGCGGGTCGAATTCGGCTGCCGCGTCCAGGAATCCGCCGGCGTCGCGGACCCGCGACCAGCCCTCGGTCACCGACAGATTCAGCAGCTGCTGCAGCGGCCAGCCGCGATCGCGTGGGAACGGCCCGATCAGATCACGGCCCTGCGACAGTGCCTCCCAATATTGTCCGGGGGTGTCGATCCCGCCCGGCGCCTCGATCCCGATGCCGGTGATGACGATCGGATCAGCGCTCATGTCACCGGCGCTCATCTCACCGGCTCCAGTTCCGCGGCCAGCAGTTCCGCGATCTCCGGGATGTGATCGTGCAGATAGAAGTGCCCACCGTCGAACATCTCCAACCGCAGATCCGCGGTGGTGTGCTGCTGCCACCCGTACAGATCACCGATGGTGACGTGTTCGTCGTCGCTACCGCCCATCGCCTGAATCGGCGCATCCACCGTGA
>JAFMQT010000290.1 GCA_017354515.1 Nocardia sp.
CCCCGATCACGGCGATGACGATGGCCGCGATCATGCTCAGCAGGCCGAAGATCAATCCGACCAGCGCCGCTGAGCCGCCGGCCGCGGTTCCGCGCCGCGCCTTCATCGTCGCGATCACCCCGAAGATGACCGCGAACAGCCCGAACAGCAGCCCACCGATCACCAACCAGCAGGTCAGCAGTGCCAGAACGCCCAGCACGAGCGCGGTGACGGCCATACCCTTGCCCTTGGACTCCACCCATGCGCCCTGCTCGCCGGGCCCCGGATAGCCGGGCGGCGGTGGATAACCACCCGGCGACGGATACCCGCCCGGTGGTGGGTAGGAGCCCGGTGGGGGTTGGGCGCCCGGCGGGGGCTGCCAGCCGGGCGGTGGATTCTCGGTCACGAAGCTCCCAACCTGGCGTGCATCTCCCACACCAATACCTCCGCGGGCGCGTACGCGCGGATGCGCTGGCCGCCGCTGCGGCTCATCCGTACCGCGTCGCCCTCGTAGAGACTTCCGACGCCTTCCATCTCCACTTCCCCCTGGGCTATGAATACATGCAGGTAAGGCGCCTCCGGCAGGGTGATCACGTGCGGCGCACCGGCGGCCGCGGACCCGGACATCCGGGACACGTGCAGTGCCGAGTGGCTACTGCCGATGGTGATGGCGGCCCGGTCGCGGTAGCGCGGCATACCGGTGGCGACGGTGACCAATCCGCCACCGGCAAGTTCATCGTCGATTTCCAGTTGCTGATAGCCAGGAGTAATTCCGGGCTCATCGGGCACGATCCACATCTGTACGAAATGGACCGGATCGGAATGCTCCGGCGTGCCACCCCGTCCGGGATCGAGCCGCCACGAGTCATTCTTTTCCGAATGCAGAATTCCGGTTCCGGCGCTCATTCGCTGGGCCAATCCCGGATAGATGACACCGGCGTGACCCAGCGAATCCTGATGGACCAGGGAACCACTGAGTACCCACGTCACAATTTCCATATCCCGGTGCGGATGGGTGTCGAACCCTGCACCCGGCGAGACGATGTCGTCGTTGTTGACCAGGAGCAGGCCATGGTGGGTGTTCTCCGGGTCGTAGTGCGCGCCGAAGGAGAACGAATGCTTCGAATCCAGCCACGACACCCGGGTTTTCATCCGATCACCGGCACGATGGACATCGACGTGCGGTGTCGTGAGTGCGGACACTCCACAGCCTCCTCTCATGCTCTGCGCCCCACCGATCAGCCCAACCGGATTACCGGACCCAACCGGAATTACAGGAAAATTCTAACTCGCTACCGTACTCGAGCGCGGATTCGATCGGCGGCCCTCAGTCGGCGGTCCAAATCGGTTGGTCCCAGACTCCGTGGCCGCCGGGATCGGCGAAGAATGTGTCCAGAATGCCGTCGTCGTTCAGATCCAGAGCGGCGATATCGGCCTTGCCGTCACCGTCGAAATCCCACAGCGCGTCGTCGACACGCCCATCCCCGTCGAAGTCCAGCGGCACCGCATCGGGTGTCCCGTTGCCGCGCAGATCCAGATTCGCTCGGGTGGACCAGGTCCGGGAATGGCCGTCCCCCGCGCCGAACACGTACTCGATATCGGTCATACCTGCTCCGACGCACGCCCGCGCCGCGCGGTTCCCGTTGAGCGCGAATCGCACCCGGCTTTGAGCTAAATTAGAACTCGCTGTGCGCGATCACCGAACGACGGCGATCGATCGTGCGCCGTCACTGGTTGTGCACAGATCTCTTGGTGCGCACCGGTACGGATGTTCACGCACTGCCGGCGCGGACGATCCTCGTGCTCCACTGCGGCCGTCCCCGCCATGACCGATGCGCTGCTGTGAAGGTGTGAGCCGAGGAGTTCGGGTGAGCGGGAAGTACGCGGTGGGGGGACGGGGTCGAGCCGGGTCCGGAGCGGACCGCACCGGAGCCGAAAAGTACGGCACACCAGTACTTCTCGGATCGGTACTTACCGGCCTGCTGCTGATCGGAACGCTGCTGCCGGCACCGGCCCGGGCCGATCTGGCCCCGTGGGCGCCGCCCCCGAAGAACGCGTGCGGTGAAACCGGATTCGACCCGCTCGCCCGCAAACCCGATCCGAACGCGCCGCGGCCGTCACCGCTGCCGCCGAATATCGATGTCCCGATTCCGTGGCCGGAGATCACGCCGGTCCCCGTTCCGGGCCCGCGGCCGAACAACCCCCGGGTCAGCACACCGCTGCCCGCCGATCCCTGCCGCAATCCGTGCCCGGATATCCGGGACACGCCCAAACCCACCCCGGCGCCCAAGGAGAATCCCGCACCGCCGAATCAGTCCGGTTCGAGTTCGGGGTCGGGGACCGGTTCGGGATCGCTGTCCGGACCGTTGAATCTGCCGAGCGTCAATATTCATCCCGATCCCGAGCCCATCCCGATTCCGGTCCCGGGCGGTCAGCCGCCGGCGCCGGAGAAACCACCACCGCCCGCGGTCCATCCTGCCGCGCCGGGCCCGGTCGCCCCGCCACCGGCGCCCCGGCAGGTGCGCTCGACGCGACTGGTCAACCAGATCACCGGCCACGGTTCGACCAACCGCACCGATATGCGCTGGCAGGTCGACGGCACCGATCTGGGCATCATCTGGCAGATCGAACCCGGCAAGGTGGGTGTGGTCTTCGGCGACAGCTTCGGCAAAGGGTGGAAGTACGGGGGTACCGGCGGGCCCGATTGGCGCTCCAACGTGCTCGGCTTCAGCACCGAACGGGACCTGTCCAAGGGCTTGATCATCAACGACATGGTGCAGGACAGCCGCTGCCATGCGGCCGAACTGCTCAACAGCCGCAAGATCAAGAATTTCGAGACCACCGTCATCCCGACCTCCGCCTTCGCCCTGGGCAAACGCCAGTACATGAGCTACATGTCGGTCAACCACTGGAGCAAGGTCCCGGGAATGTGGTGGACCAACAATGGCGGACTGGCCTATTCCGACGATGGCGGCAGCACCTGGACCAAGGATCGATATGCCAAGTGGGACAACATGTTCGGCGTCGACCGATTCCAGGTCACGACCATGGTTCCGCATGGCGACTACATCTACATGTTCGGCACGCCCAATGGCCGGGTCGGTGTCATCGGCCTGGCCCGGGTACCGGCGCATCAGGTGCTGAACAAGTCGGCGTATCAGTACTGGGTGAACGGCAACTGGGTGCCCTCCGGCGAGAATCAGGCCACCCCGATTCTGCCGGGTATCGCGGGCGAGTTGTCGGTGCGCTACGACGATTCGAGCCGGCAGTGGCAGATGTCGTATCTGGATCCGGCCCGGCACGCGATCGTGCTGCGCACCGCCGAGCAGCCGCAGGGCACCTGGAACGCGGGAACGGTGATGGTCGACACCAACGACTATCCCTCCGCCTATGGCGGCTTCATCCATCCGTGGTCCACCGGAAATGACCTGTACTTCACGATGTCGGCCTGGAACAGCTACAACGTGTACCTCATGCACGCCGTCCTGGACGATCCGACACGAGGCGATCACTAGCCGGACAGCGGTAACCCGTTCATCGGCTGCCAGTACGCTCGAAGCAATCATGGCCACCTTCGATCCCAAGTACTGGTCGCCACTGCGGGCGGTAGACCTCGGTAAACGCCTGCTCGACCAGGACATGCTGGATCAGTGGACGGCCTTCACCAGCGCCTGGCTGGATCCGGTCGCGGACCTGAGTTCGGGCGCGGCGACCGCGCTCATGCCGGATGTCCTCATAACCGTGCTGAGCGAGGGCATCCTGAGCCGGTTCGGGGGGCGCGAATTCACGGCCACCCTGCTGGGTCAGCAGCTCACCGCCATCCTGCGCACGCTCAAGGTGCGCCGGCGCGGGGCGCATTTCCAAACCAAGATCGTGCTGAACGATTTGCGCTGGAACGGATATCCGATTCAGGAGATGACCGTCATCGCGCACGGCGTCCGGATGATTCCGGGGGTGCCGACCAAAATCCGCACGACGGGGCTCGATATCACCGGCACGATCACCACCGCCGCGCTACTGCGGTGGCTCGACGATCAGCATTTCGACTGGAGATTCGACGTCGATCCGAGCGGCTTGATCCGGATCCGCCATCGCCGCCGCGGCTATCACGCGCTGATCGACGCGACGATCGCCGACAATCGGGTCGCCGTCGCCGTGCACCGGGCCGGATGGGCCGGACTACCGGTGCCGCGGCGACTGGTCTCGGTGCCGGCACTGGAACTGACCGAACTGCCGGGCCGGATGCGTGTCGTACACGCCGAAATGCAGGGCGATCGGGTGCGGTTCCGGATCGAATTCCCGGAGACGACCGGTTCGCTGGACCTCGCGCAGATACGGGCGGCGATCGTCGCCGGCACCACGCTGATCGTGTACTGAGCCGAATTCGCTACTGCCCGCCCGCATTCCACCATTCCACCAGCGCGGCCTCGGCCTCGTCCCGGGTCAGCGGACCGCGATCGAGCCGGAGCTCCTTGAGATACCGCCAGGCCCGCCCGACCTGCGGTCCGGGCTCGATGCCCAGCAATTCCATGATCGCGTTACCGTCCAGATCCGGCCGCACCCGGGCCAGATCCTCCTGCTCGCGCAGCCGCGCGATTCTGGTTTCCAGATCGTCGTAGGTCGAGCGCAGCAGGGCCGCGCGGCGCTTATTGCGGGTGGTGCAGTCCGCGCGCACCAGTTTGTGCAGGCGGGGGAGGAGCTCACCGGCATCGGTGACGTACCGGCGGACCGCGGAATCGGTCCACTGGCCCTTGCCGTAGCCGTGGAAACGCAGATGAAGATAAACCAGCCGGGCCACATCCTCGGTGAACTGTTTGGGATACTTCAACGCGCGCAAGCGTTTTCGCACCATCTTGGCGCCGACCACCTCGTGGTGATGAAAGCTCACCCCGCCGCCGGGCTCATTGCGTTTGGTCGGCGGTTTGCCGATGTCGTGCAGTAGCGCCGCCCAGCGCAGTACCAGATCCGGATCGCCCTGTTCCTGATCGATCGCCTGCCGAAGCACCGTCAGCGAATGCTGATAGACGTCCTTGTGCTGATGGTGTTCGTCGATCTCGAGCCGCATCGCCGGGACCTCGGGCAGGATCCGTTCGGCCAGCCCGGTCTCACACATCAGATCGATGCCCTCGGTGGGGTATTCGCCACCGACCAGCTTATCCAGTTCGGTGCGGACCCGTTCGGCCGTGATGCGACCGATCTCGTCGGCCATCTCGGCGATCGCCGCACGCACCCGCGGCGCCACCTCGAATCCGAGCTGGGCGACGAACCGCGCGGCGCGCAACATCCGCAGCGGATCGTCGTTGAACGAATCCTGCGGTGCGGCAGGGGTATCCAGCACGCCGACCAGGAGCGCGTCCATTCCGTTCAGCGGATCGACGAATTCCATCTCGCCCTGGCCGCCGATCCGCACCGCCATCGAGTTGACGGTGAAATCCCGCCGGATCAGATCCCCGTCCAGGGTGTCGCCGAAGGTCACCTCCGGATTGCGGGATCCGCGGTCGTAGCTGTCGCTGCGAAAGGTGGTGATCTCGATCTGCCGGCCCGCCTTGGCGGCACTGATCGTCCCGAAGGCGAAGCCGCCGGTATCCCAGATATTGTCGGCCCATCCGCGCACGATGTCCTGGACCACCTCCGGACGCGCGTCGGTGGTGAAATCCAGGTCGGTGCCCAGCCGGCCCAGCACCGCGTCGCGCACACTGCCGCCGACCAGATACAGCTCGTGCCCGCGGTCGGCGAACAGACCTCCGAGCGGGGTCAGCACATCCGCCGACCGGCCGAGTGTGATCGCCGCGGCGGCGAGCAGCCGGTTACGGCGATCCTGGACGGCGTCCGGCGCGGACGCGCCCTGGACTTCGGGGTCAACGGACTTCGGCGAAACCACGGAAACGCAGCTTAGTTGGTTCTCGCGTCCGAACCCCCGCCAGTCACCCGCGCTCGGGCCCGGCCATGTGTACCCGAACGAGTTCGACGCGTACCCGAACGAGTTCAGTGCATCGATACGGCCCGGCTAGACTGATCCAGTGTCTCCGGCCGATCGCGCGAACAGTCGACGCCGCCAACCCCGGCGCCGCGGTTCGTCCGGCAACGCGGCCAGACCCCGCATGCGCACGGTCCGGGAAACCTCGGCCGGCGGATTGGTCGTC
>JAFMQT010000649.1 GCA_017354515.1 Nocardia sp.
GGCAGGAAGTAGTTCTTCTGCTCCTCGGTACCGAAGGCGATGATCGCGTGCGCCACCATCCGGATGCCCATCGGCGAGAGCGCGGGCGCTCCGGCGAGGGTGGATTCGCGATCGAAGATGTAGTGCTGGGTCATGCTCCAGTCGCAGCCGCCGTAGGCGACCGGCCAGGCCGGGGCGGCCCAGCCGCGTCCGTGCAGGATGTGCTGCCACCGCATGCTGGCCTCGTGATCGGGGTACACGCTGGTGGCCAGGCGACCGGCGCGGCGCAGTTCCGGGGTCAGATTCTCGTCCAGGAAGCGGCGCACCTCATCGCGAAACGCCAGATCGGTGGGCGACCAGTCCAGATTCACGAAGAACTCCTTGTGCGATAAATGGGCCTCAACCATCTCATTTACTCACGCCCGAGCGCAAATGATGGTTAACTTATTTGTATTCGGCGGTAATCGGCCACCGATCGCGCGCTGTGACCGGGTGTCGGTGCGGTGGCCGCCCGGTGGACGGGTTTCCACGGCGTGTCGGCGCGAACAGGTAGCCTGGCCGACTGTGCACCTGAAGAGCCTGACGATGAAGGGATTCAAATCCTTCGCGTCCGCGACCACGCTGCGCCTCGAGCCCGGCATCACCTGTGTGGTCGGGCCGAACGGGTCGGGGAAGTCGAATGTCGTCGACGCGCTGACCTGGGTGATGGGTGAGCAGGGCGCCAAGGCGCTGCGCGGGGGCAAGATGCAGGACGTCATCTTCGCCGGCACCTCCGGCCGGGCGCCGCTGGGCCGCGCGGAGGTCACGCTGACGATCGACAACTCCGACGGCGCCCTGCCGATCGAATACTCCGAGGTCTCCATCACGCGGCGGATGTTCCGCGACGGAGCCGGTGAATACGAGATCAACGGCAGCACCTGCCGGCTGATGGATGTTCAGGAACTGCTGTCGGACTCGGGTATCGGCCGGGAGATGCACGTCATCGTCGGGCAGGGACAGCTGTCGGCGATTCTGGAATCGCGTCCCGAGGACCGGCGCGCCTTCATCGAGGAGGCCGCCGGGGTGCTCAAACACCGCAAACGCAAAGAGAAGGCGGTCCGGAAGCTGGACGCCATGCAGGCCAATCTGGCCCGCCTGACCGACCTCACCACCGAATTGCGGCGCCAGCTCAAACCGCTTGGCCGCCAGGCCGAGGTCGCCCGGCGCGCGGCCACCGTGCAGGCCGATCTGCGCGACGCCCGGCTGCGGCTGGCCGCCGACGATCTGGTGACCCGCCGCCGTGAACTGGACAGTCACGAGAGCAAGGAGGCCTACGCCCGCCAGCAGCAGACCACGGTGCAGGCCGAATTGAACGCAGCCGAGGCCTCGCTGGCCCAGCAGGAGTACGAACTGTCCCGGCTGACGCCGGGCGCCGAGGCCGCCGCGCAAACCTGGTTCCAGCTCTCGGCGCTGGTGGAACGGGTCAACGCGACCATTCGCATCGCCCGCGACCGGGCCCGCAACCTGAGCATCGAACAGCACGCCGGAACGGGCCGCGACCCGCAGCAGCTCGAGGCCGAGGCCGACCGGGTCGAGCTGGAGGAAGCCGAACTGCTCGCGGCGGTGGAGGTCGCCGCGGCGACCCTGGACTCGGCGCGCGATCAACTGCTCGAACGCGAACAGGCGGCCAAGGCCGCCGAACAGGCCCATCTGGCCGCCGTGCGCGCGATCGCGGACCGGCAGGCCGGACTGGCCCGTCTGGCCGGGCAGGTGGACACCCTGCGCCATCGCGCGCAATCGGCGGACACCGAGATCACCAGGCTGTCCGAGGCGCTGTCGGCCGCGCGTGAGCGCGGCGATGCCTCCGGCGCCGAATTCGACGCGGTGCAGCGGGAATTGAGTGAACTCGATGCCGGTGAGGAGGGTTTGGACGCGGCGCATGAACACGCCGCCGAAGCCCTGGCGCTCGCCGACGCCCGGGTGGCCGAACTGCGCGAACGCGATAGCGAGGCGGGTAAGAAGGTGGCCTCGCTGACCGCCCGCATCGAAGCGCTCGGTTCGGGGCTGGCCCGCCGGGACGGGGGTGCCTGGTTGCTGGAGAACCAGCCGCAGGGACTGCTGGGGCCACTGTCGGCAATGGTGCGCGCCCGCAGCGGTTTCGAGGCGGCGGTCGCCGCCGCGCTCGGACCGCTCGCCGACGCCGTGGCC
>JAFMQT010000291.1:0-1466 GCA_017354515.1 Nocardia sp.
GACCGGCCACGGCCTGCACCGCCGCGTCGATCGCCGCGTCCACGGCGGCACCGTCGCTCAATGCGCCGGAGACCAAGCCGCCGAGATCACCGCCGCGCACGCTGGCGCCCTCGCGGGTGCCCAGCGACACCTCGGCGGTGACGTGGTGGACCCACCCGTCGCCGAGCTCCCATACCTTGCGCACCCGGTCGGCGATCGCGCCCGGCCGCTTGCCGGACGGACCGAACACCTTGCGCAGATGGTCGCCGATCGCATCCGAGAGGACCGAGCCGAACGGCTTGTAGGTGCGGGCCAGCCGGTCCACGGTGGCCGAGAGCGCACCCATATCGGCGTCGGCGGCGCCGTCGATCGCACCGAGCGACAGTTCCGATCCGAGGTCCACCAGCAGCTGGTTGCGCCGGGAGGACACGCCGTCACACAGCGCCTCGATGGTGTCGACCGCACCGATCTGATCGAGCCGCAGTTTGGTCCACAGCGCGATCAGCACATGGGTGGCGTCGGCCGCGGTGAAGGGGATGTCGTCCGGGCGCGGACCCGCGGCGGCCGGAGCCGGGGCGGCTGCGGGCGTCGGAGCCGAGGTGGCAGCCGGTGCGGCCGGAACCGCTTCGGCCACAGCCTCTTCCGGCTCGTCCGCCGGTGCCGGATCGGTGTCGGTGGAGTACACGACGGCGGCTTCGCGCTCGATATTGAGCACCTCGACCTTGGTGGTGCCGTACTGCGGCAGCTTCAGCGTGTTCCCGGCGAGGTTCGCCACCGTCGGGGTGGCGGCCAGACCGACCTCGACGAACCGCTCGACGCCCAGACCACCGTGTTCGGTATCGGTGAACAGCAGATCCTGGGTCTCGATCCAGCGCACCGGGCTGGCGAACTGCCAGGCCAGCAGTTCGATCAGGACGACCCGGCACAGTTCGGCCGGTCGCGCGGACCAGGATTCGAAGTCGTCGAGCACCGCGCGCAGCGGCTCCGAGGGAACCAGATCGGCGATCTCGGTGATGAAGTCGCGCTCCAGCGAGAACGGCCGCGGCACCAGGTTCGGAATATAGCGCCCGGCAAGGATTTCCGGATGCACATCCTGCGGTAGCAGTTCCTCGAGCCGGTGCCGGAATTCGGGAACGCCCTTGCGTAGCACAGTCGAGTGGAACGGCACATCGATCCCGGGCACCAGGACGAATGCGCGGCGGCCACCGAATTCCGCACGGCGGCGCTCGATTTCGCTTTCCAGCTCCTCGAGTCCGGCGACGGTGCCGGCGATCGCGTACTGCGAACCGCGCAGGTTCAGGTTGACGACCTCCAGGAATTCACCAGCCCGAGCCGCCACGTCCGCGATGAAGTCGATGACCTCGTCATCGGGCAGACCGATCTGCGAGGGCCGGATGGCGGCCATCCGATAATCGCTGTGGCCGTGGGCATCTCGTGGCACCAGCTCGTGCATGGCCGATCCGCGTTGGAATACGACCTCGAGCACC
>JAFMQT010000291.1:1476-6114 GCA_017354515.1 Nocardia sp.
GGCGGCAGCGGCCAGCGCGTTGTATTCGCCGACCGAATGTCCGGCCAGCATCGCGTCCTCGACGAACGCCCCGGCCTCACGCAGTTCGGCCACCTGGGCCACACCCAGGGTCGCCATCGCGACCTGCGTGAACTGGGTCAGATGCAGAACACCTTGCGGGTGGCGGTATTCCACGCCGCGGGCCCGGAGGTAAGTGGGGTTGTCGCGCACCACCGCCAGGATCGAGAATCCCAGCGCCGCGCGGGTGTGCTTATCGGCGCGATCCCACACCTGTTTGGCCGCCTTCGACCGCGACCGGGCATCCAGCCCCATCCCCTTGGACTGGATCCCCTGGCCCGGGAAGGCGTAGACGGTCTTCGGCGCCGCGAGCCGGGCGGTCGCGGTCATCACCAGATCACCGCCGGTCCGGCAGGACACCTCCACGATCTCGCAGCCGCGGTCGACGGCGATCCGCTCCACCCGCACATCGATGGCCGCGCCGGGCCGCACCATTCCCAGGAATCGGGTGGTCCAGGCGGTGACCGTACGAGCCGGCAGCGCAGATTCGGGATCCACGGCCGAGACCGCGTGCTGGGCGGCGGCCGACAGCCACATACCGTGCACGATCGGACTGCCCAGACCGGCCAGTTTCGCTGCGGCGGTGCTGGTGTGGATCGGGTTGTGGTCACCGGAGACCTGCGCGAACGCGGCCATCGCCCGGGGTGCGGTCATGGTCAGATCGCGGCGGCGGCGACGCGGGGTTTCAGTGGCGTCACCGGAGACGGTGCCCGCCGCCCGCGGCGGGTCGGTGAGCTCATTGCTCCCGTTGCGGCCGCGGATGGCGAATCGCTCGACCAGGGTCGCCACGGTGGGCGTATCCAGTCCGTGATCACGCATCACACCGACGGTGACGTGCACCTCGATGACGCGGCCCAGATCGGTGTCGGACACCGAGACCGATTCGGCGCGAACGCTCAGCACCGCTGGGTCGCTGGGCAATTCGTGTAGCAGCTCGATCCGGTGGTCGAGGTGCACCAGATCCAGCATGCCCTCGATGACACCGACCCCGGTGGTCTCGGTGCGGCTCGCGCCGAGAACCGCGAAGACAGCCGGCCAGCAGGCGCCGACCAGCACGTCGGGGACGCTGCGGCCGATGGTGCTCAGCCCCGCGGGGAGCCCGGATCCGCTCACGCCGGCGTGATCGGCGATCTTGTCCGGTGTCCAGGCGAGGTTGATATGCGTGACATGCGAGGTGCCCGAGGACCGGACCTCCGGCAGCGGCCCTCCGGCGGCGACCGACAGCAGCGCCGACATGGCGGCCTCGGCGTCGGCCTCGGTCACCACCGGCGCACCGCCGCTGTAGACCGAGTTCGGGACGGTGATCCGGATCCGAACCTCGTTTCCGGGTGCGAGCGGAACGACCAGCTCCACATACGCGGTGTCGGTATCGGGACCGTCGGCCGGGGTCAGGGTGGCGCCGGTCGAGCGGTGCACGGCACCCCCGTTGTCGCTCGACCATTCCTCCGGATTCCCCAGGCGGTGAACGGGATTGGCAGTGGTGCGCCCGGCCCATTGCACATCGGGGGCGGCCAGCACGATATCGATCGCGCCGGAGGTGATGTCGGCGCGGCGGCGACCGTCCACGGCGGCGGGCGTAACACCCGAACGCATCAGCGTGTAGGCGGCGTCCTGTTCGAAGCGGTCGAGCAGCTCACCCACCGGTTCGTCGATGCGGGTGATACCGGCGACGGCGACGGTGCCCGGAATCACGCACACCTGATCGGCGTCGTAGCGCGAATCGTGCGCCTGCCACAGCGAATCCGAACGCCACCAACGGCGGACGTCGCCATCGACGACCGGTACGAAGTTGACCGGCTTACCGGGGGTCTTGCACAGCGAGATGAAGTACGGCACGTCGGCGGGGTGCAGCATGGTGTTCGCGGCCGCGGGATATTCCTCGAACAGCCGGCAGATCACCCGCACCGGATGTTCGAACGCGCTGTCCTCGGCGAACAGGGTCGGGATGCGACCGCGGTCGGCTGGGTTGAGGCGGGATTCGGTGCGGCGCACCATATCCGCGAACCGGTCGCGCCAGGTGATGTCGGCCCACACCGAGCGCGTGGCCTCGGCGATATCGGCGCCCAGGTCGGTACCGCAGTCGAAGCCGTCGCGGCCGGGGCGCAGGTTCTCCGGCAGCAGCGCGGCCAGTTCGATGTACCGTTCCAGCCACTGCTTGTAGGTCATGGTCGCGACATCGCCGAAATACGGTTTGGCGGTGCGATCGAGCGCCTCGATAATCTCCGCGCGGCGGGCGGCCACCGCTTCGGCGTCGCCGGCGACCTCGTCCAGCAGGCGTCCGGTGCGCGAGGCGGAGTTGTCGATCTCGTGGATGTCGGCACCCAATTGGCTACGGCCGGAAGCCATTCCGCCGATCGCGGTGCCCGCGCCGACCCAGTCCGGAGTTCCGGGGGTATCGACCAGCAGCTGTTTGACCTCGGGCGCGGTGGTGGCCTCCGCGGTGGCCATCGCTGCGGTGCCGACCAGCACACCGTCCAGCGGCATCTTCGGGTAGCCGTGGCCCACCGACCATTCTCCGGTCAGATATTCGGTGGCCCGCTCCGGCGTGCCGATACCGCCGCCGACGCAGACCACCACATTGTCGCGGTTGCGCAGTTCGGCGTAGGTTGCCAGCAGCAGATCGTCGAGGTCCTCCCAGGAGTGGTGGCCACCGGCCCGGCCGCCCTCGATATGCATGATGACCGGGTAGTCAGGCACCTCGTCGGCGATCCGCAGCACGGACCGGATCTGCGCGACGGTCCCCGGTTTGAAGGCGACGTGGGAGATTCCGGCCTCGCCCAGTTCCCGGATCAGCGCGACGGCCTCCTCCAATTCGGGGATGCCCGCGGTGACGACCACACCGTCGAACGGCGCGCCGGCGATGCGTGCGCGCTGCACCAGACGTTTGCCGCCGAGCTGCAGTTTCCACAGGTACGGGTCCAGGAACAGCGAGTTGAACTGCACGGCCCGGCCCGGACGCAGCAGTGACTTCAGCTCCTGGACGCGATCGGCGAAGATCTGCTCGGTGACCTGACCGCCGCCGGCGAGTTCGGCCCAGTGACCGGCATTGGCCGCCGCGGCAACGATTTTCGCATCCACGGTGGTGGGGGTCATACCGGCCAGCAGAATCGGCGAGCGACCGGTCAGGCGCGTGAACGACGTTTCGACCACGATGCGACCGTTGGGCAGGCGGATCGGCTTGGGCGCGAAGGTATCCCAGGCCGAAGCAACCTCGGGCGCGGCGCCCGGGGTGAACAGGCTGCGCTGTCCGGGGCGGGTGGCGACCGAGACCGCGCCCACGCCGGTCCCCTTGAGCGAGCCCTGAGTCAGCCGGCTCAGCAGATCGCCGGGACCCAGATCCAGAATCCACTGTGCCCCACCGGAAACCGTCTCGTCGACGAGCTGGACCCAGTCCACGGGCTCGACCAGGATCCGGCGCGCCAGATCCGCGGCGAGTTCGGTATCGATATCGCACTGACCGGCCCAGGCCGAGACCAGGTCGACGGTGTCGGCGAGCGCCGGGTGATGGAACGCCACCTCGACGGCGACATCCTCGAACACCGGCGAGAACACCGATCCGCCGCGCTTCTTGGCATCGCGATCGCGGCTCTGCTCCTCGTGGATTTCGTTGCAGCGCAGGCGAACCCGCTCGAGCTGCGCGACGGTCCCGGACAGCACCGCGCGGCGGCGCCCGTTGCGGATCGACACCACGGCGGCGGTCCGCGGATCCACCCCCTCGGACACCTCGGCGACCACCGCGCGCAACTGCTCGGGATCCACATTCGACACCGCGACCATCGGCGACTTGTCACCGATCGGGATGATCCCGCGGCGCCGGCCCACCATGGTCGCGGCGGCACCGATCAGTTGCGCCAGGGCGAGCAGTTCCGCGTCGCGCGCGCCGTGCGCGGCCGCGGCGGCAGCGGCCAGCAGTCCTTGTGAATGTCCGACGATCGCGGTCGGTGCATATTCGGCCGGGTCCAGCCCCTGCAGGCGCAGCGCGCGCAGCGCGGCCATCTGCGCCAGGAACACACCGGGCATGGATACGGCCGCCGAACGCAGCGCCTGCGGCGAGGGTGCGCCCGATTCCTCACCCCCGTCGAGGTCGGCCAGGTCGTCCTCGAGCATCCACGCCACCGGATCGAAGCCGACGGGCCGCACCACCAGCAGCTGCGCGGCAACCGGCTCGAGTTTCGCGGCGGCCTCGCGCACGAGGGCGCTCAGTTCGGGTTCGAGCGCGCTGTCACGCCCGATCTCCTCCAGCTCACGCAACCACTGCGCGCCCTGGCCGCCGAAGGCGAGCGCGTATCTCTCCCCACCGAGCAGGCGATCGAGCAGCGACGACTTGATTCCGGTATCCGAATCTCCCCCGGCGACCTTCGCATTCGATCCGGCGCGTTCGTTGATCGTCAAGACGTTTCGACTTCCTACTCGTGGCGGCGCATCCCGGGGGCGCCGCGCCTGGTGTGCACAGGTGTCCCCACCTGCTGAGATCCTGGTTGAGCCCAGGTTCCCACAGAATCATGAGGGAAGCCTCACGTTTGTCCGGCGACCACGCCGCTACCGCCGAGTATTTCTGTACGTAAGTACCAGAACCTTCTG
>JAFMQT010000292.1 GCA_017354515.1 Nocardia sp.
GCCGGCCTCGGGCGCGCAGGTCAGCGCCGCGGCCTGCCGCCAGCGCGCCAAGCGGGTCCGCGCGTCCTCGAGCGCCCGATCCGACCACTGCCGGTCGCTGCGGTAGTGCCCGGCGAACAAGCCCAGCCGGATCGCGGAGGGATCCACACCCGCGCGGCGCAGCTTCGACACGAACACCAGGTTTCCGCGCGATTTCGACATCTTCTCCCCCTCCAGCCCGATCATCCCGGTGTGCACGTAATGGCGGGCGAAGCGGCGATGGGAGATCACGGCTTCGGCGTGCGCGGCCGAGTACTCGTGGTGCGGGTAGATCAGATCGCTGCCGCCGCCCTGGATATCGAATTCGGGCCCGAGCCGGTTCACCGCGATCGCCGCACACTCGATATGCCAGCCCGGACGGCCCTCGCCGAACGGTGACGGCCATGACGGCTCCCCCTCGCGCGCGGTACGCCACAGCAGCGCATCGAGCGGGTCGCGTTTGCCCGGGCGCCGCGGATCGCCCCCGCGTTCGGCGAACAGCGCGTCCATCGTGGCGCGGTCGTAGCCCGATTCGTAGCCGAACTGCTCGGTGGCGTCGTGGCGGAAATACACATCCGGGTACTGCGGGTCGTCGACCACATACGCCGCACCACAGGCGAGCAGTTTGTCCACCAGCTCCACCACCTCGCCGACCGATTCGATCGCGCCGATGTAGTCGCGGGGCGGCAGCACCCGCAGCGCGGTCATGTCCTCGCGGAACAATTCGATCTGGCCGGTGCCCAGCTCACGCCAGTCCACGCCGTCGCGTTCGGCGCGTTCGAACAGCGGATCATCGACGTCGGTGACGTTCTGCACGTAGTGCACCTGGTGGCCGGCGTCGCGCAACAACCTGTTGACCAGGTCGAAGGCCAGATAGGTGGCCGCGTGCCCGAGGTGGGTGGCGTCGTACGGAGTGATACCGCAGACGTACATGGTGGCGGTGTCACCCGGGGTGACCGGGCGGACGAGGCGGTCGGCGGTATCGAACAACCGCAACGGCGGTCCGGATCCGGGGACGGCGGGAAGGGAGATATCGGACCAGGACTGCATGATTCGAGGGTAAGGGGCCGCGCCCGCACGGCCACGGTCGCCCTGGCCGGACCGCCATCGATCACCTCGACCACACCGGCGGTGACCTCGCCGGAAACGACGTCGCGGACCCCGTCAATCGTTGAATGCGCCAGGGCGCGAATTCAGAACGCCGGCCACGGAATCGGGCGCGCGGTGAACGGTCGCGGCAGCACCGGATCATCGAGCAGGGCCTGGGCACGGCCGGCGAGGGCGTCGATCTCGGCGTCGGTGAGGTGTTCGGCCAGATCGTCGGCGACCGTCCCCGGCAGCCGGGTCAGGAATTTGGCGATATCGTCGCACAGGTCCTGGCCCACCGGCTCGCCCGCCCAGCCCCACAACACCGTCCGCAATTTCGGTTCGGTGTGCAGGCAGATGCCGTGATCGACGCCGTATACCTGCCCGTCCAGCCCCTCGAGGGCGTGCCCGCCCTTGCGGTCGGCGTTGTTGATCAGCAGATCGAGCACCGCCATCCGCCGCAACCGCGGATCATCGGCGTGCACCAGCGACACCCGCTCGCCCGATCCGTCGACCGCGCGCAGCACCTCCCGGAATCCGTCCGGGACCGCGCCCGCGGGAACCAGATCCACCAGGTCCAGCCGCGTGGGCGCGGCCTCGGCTGGATCGACGGTATCGATCCAGCGCTGCACCATGCCCGGCCCGAGCGGGCCCTCGCGCAGGATGGTCTCCGGGATCACCTGCCAGCCCAGCCCGGCGCACACCAGATACGAGGCCACTTCGCGGCCGGCGAGAGTTCCGTCCGGGAAATCCCAGAGCGGGCGCTCCCCGCGCACCGGCTTGTACACCACGCGCAGCCGATCGCCGCCGCCGGAATCGATTTCGCACACCAGGGTCAGATTGCTGGCGGTGGTGACCCGCCCGATGATCGATAAATCCCCCTCGTACAGGCCGTCACCGGCGGGGGCAGCAGTACTCACCGCATTCAGTCCTGCAGATCGCCGGCGCCGAAGATCTCACCGCGCTTGTAACCGTTGGTGCGCACACACATATGCCCCTTCGGCGACAGCGGTTCCCCGCACAGCGGGCACGGCGGGCGGCCGGCGGCGATCACCTTCGCCGACCGCACCGCGAATTCGCGCGCCTGCTCGGGGGTCAGGAACACCCGGACCGCGTCCGGTCCCTCCTCGGTGTCATCGAGCACCACCGACTCATCGACCTCGGTTTCGGTGATGGCCAGCAATTCCACCACCACCGCGCCGGCATCGGCATCCCAGCCCAAACCCATTGTGCCGACCCGGAATTCGGTGTCGATCGGCATCTGCAGCGGGTCGGTGTCGGAGACGTCGGCCACCTCCGGCGGCACCGACGCGCCGAATCGGCGCGCCACCTCGTCCAGCAACAGTCCCATCCGGTCGGCGAGGACTTTCACCTGCTGCTTCTCGAGCAGCACGCTGACCACTCGCGGTTCCTCCACGGCCTGCAGATAGAAGGCACGATCTCCGGGCTCACCGACGGTTCCTGCGACGAAACGGTCGGGGGTGCGAAATACGTGGATCGCTCGGGCCATCTGCACCTCCTGAAACCGACTGCATCATTGCTTGCGCTCACTTCCCGCTACCGGGCGATCGGCATTGTTTCCATTATCCGCCTCCGGCGCCGAACCCACCTCACCGCCGGGCACCGGCCCGGCGCGCTGCTCCGACCGCGGGGCCGCGGCCAGCGCCGACAGGTCCGTACCGGTGTCGTTGACCCGCCACACCAGCGGCGCGGCCGGGGTGTAGCGGACCACGCTCATCGATGCCGGTTCGACCATGATGCGCTGGAAGCCGTCGAGGTGGATGCCGAACGCGTCCGCCAGCAGCGACTTGATCACATCGCCGTGAGTGCACGCCACCCACAGCACATCGCGGTCGTGCCGGGTGCGTAGTTCGGTGTCGATCGCCCGCACCGCGGACACGGCCCGGAACTGCACCTGCGCCAAACCCTCACCGCCGGGGAACACCGCTCCCGACGCGTGCCCCTGCACCACCTTCCAGAGCGGTTCCTCGACCAGGTCGGCCAGCCGGCGGCCGGTCCATTCGCCGTAGTCGACCTCGAGCAGGCGGTCGTCGGGTTCGGCTCGCACGCCCAGCTTCTGCGCCAGCGGCGCGATGGTGGCCGCGCACCGGGCCAGCGGCGAATGCACGATGTGTTCGATCGGCAGGCCCGCCAGCCGCTGCGCCACCGTTTGCGCCTGCTCGCGGCCGCGGTCGGTGAGTTCGACTCCTGGACTGCGCCCGGCCAGCGTGCGCGCGGTGTTCGAGGTCGACACCCCGTGCCGCAGCAGGATCACTGTCATGGGGTCCACACTAGGCGATGGGCCACCCGCCCATCGGGCGCGATCGCCGCACTCCCGCCGTACCCGTCGACTCCCGTTGCCCGCCAGCCTGTTTCACCCTCGGCGAAGCCGCCGCCGACGGGTCCGCGGGCAATCGCGGTGCGGCAGGGCTGATGTGGCGCGGCTCGCATCTGCGGCGGTTCGCGGGCGGTATGCGCGGCCGGGACCGGTTGGGGCCCTAGGCTCGAACACTGTGACGAGAACCGGAACGGTGTGCTGATGGAACAGCGGGTGGCGGGGCGCAGTGGTTTGCGGGTGTCGCGGATGGGTTTGGCCACCCATACCTGGGGCCGCGAGTCCGACGCCGAGGACGCGGCGGCGCAGTTGGCGGCCTTCGTCGATGCCGGCGGCACGTTCGTCGATTCCGCGCCCACCTATCACGACGGCGCCGCACAGCACATTCTCGGCGAACTGCTCGGCAGCCTGGTGCCGCGTGAGGATCTGGTGATCAGTGGCTGCGCCGGGCTGGTGCCGATGCCGCGCATCACCGACGACGACGGTGAGCCGGTGGTGGGCCCGCACTGGCGGGTGGATGCCTCGCGGCGCACCCTGTTGCGTCAGCTCGAGCACACCCTGACCGAACTGGGCACCGATCACCTCGATATCTGGAGTGTGTCCACCTGGGATCCGCATACCCCGATCGAGGAGATCGCCGCGACCCTCGAGGACGCGGTCCGTTCGGGCAAGACCCGCTACGCCGGGGCCCGCGCGCTGCGGCCCTGGCAGCTGGCGACCCTGGCCGCGGTCACCCCGATCGTCACCGCGCACACCTCGTACTCACTACTGGCGCGCGAGGCCGAACGCGATCTGGTCCCCGCGGCGACCCACCACGGGGCAGCGGTGATCGCCACCTCCCCGCTCGCCGGCGGAATCCTGACCGGCAAATACCGCGACGGTGTGCCCGCGGATTCGCGCGGCGCCGACGAGGCCACCGCGGCCGAGATCCGCGAACGCCTCGACGAGCACGCCACCCGGGTGGTCGACGCAGTCGTCACCGCGGCCGACGGGCTGGGGACCTCACCGCTCGCGGTGGCCGCGGCGTGGCTGCGCGACCGGCCGGGCATCGCCTCGATGCTGATCGGAGCCCGCGATATCGGCCAGCTGACCGGGGTGCTGGCCGCCGAAACCGTGGAACTGCCGCGCGCGATCGCCGCCGCCCTCGACGACGTCAGCCGCATCTGACCCGGGTGGCCGGGTCAGCGCCACACGAGTTTGAGGACCGCGGGGGTGAGCAGCATCCGGATCACGGTCGCGTCGATGATCAGTGCCGCGATCATCCCGTAGGCGATGTATTTCATCAGCACCAGATCCGAGAACCCGAATGCACCGGTCACCACGATCAGGATCGCCGCGGCCGAGGTGATCACGCCACCGGTGTGGGCGATGCCGTAGCGGATCGCTGCGGCCGGTGGTTTGCCGGCCGCCCGCGCCTCCGACATCCGCGATTGCAGGAACACCTCGTAGTCGGTCGACAATCCGAACAGCACCGTCACGATCAGCACCAGCACCGCGAACATCAGCGGCCCCGGGGTGAAGCCCAGCAGCCGCGCACCGTGTCCCTCGACGAAGATCCAGGTCAAGATCCCCAGCGCCGCACCCAGACTGAGCGTGCTCATCACCACGGCCTTCACCGCCAGCACCACCGACCGGAACGCGACATACATCAGGATCAGCGCCGCGAGCGCCAGAATGGTTGCCAGCAGCGGTAATCCGCGTATCAATCCGTCGATCGCGTCCCGTTCCAGCGCCGGGACCCCGGCTACCATCACCTTCACCCCGGGCGGATGCTGGATCGATCGCAGGAATGTGATCGCCGGTTCGGCGTCGGTTTTGTGCACCAGACCGGTGGAGAGCACGTTGATGCCGTCGGTGGTCGGCGCGGACGGCTCGAACGGTCCGATCAGTCCGGGAGTGAATTTGGCCTGGAACCGGATATCGGACAGCTGTTGCGGGTTCGCCCCCACCACCACCAATTTCAATGGCTCGGTGCGGAATTGCGGAAACAGCGAGTCGAACTTCTCCTGCGCGACCCGGGGCGGTGAATCGGAGGCCAGATACCGTTCCGAGAGCCCGCCGAATTCGATATTGCGGAACGGGATCAGCAGGAACAACAAGATCGCGACCACCGGTACGATCACCCGGACCGGCCGCCGCATCGCGAAATCGGCCAGTCTCGCGAAGAATCCGTTGTCGATCTGCTCGGCGGTGGCGATACTGGCCAGCCGATGCCAGCCCCACAGGTCGATACGGCGCCCGACGATACTGAGCGCCGCCGGCAGCGCGGTCACCGACAGCAGCGCCGCCAGCAGCACCGAGGAGATGCCGCCGTAGGGCACCGACCGCAACACCCCGTTCGGGTAGATCAGCAGCGCCGCCAAACTCACCGCGATGATCGCCGCCGAGAACAGCACGGTGCGCCCGGCGGTGGCCACCGTGCGGGCGGTCGCCTCCTCCACGGTGCGCCCGGCCGCCAGCTCCTCCCGGAATCTGGTCACCGCGAACAACCCGTAGTCGATCGCCAAACCCAGACTCACCAGGGTCACCACCGCGCTCGCGAACACATTGACCTGGATGTGGTCGGTGAGCATCCGCATCATGCCCTGGGTGCCCAGGATCGTCATCCCGCCGATCAGCACCGGCAGCAATGCCCCGATGATCCCGCCGAACACGAAATACAGCAGTACCG
>JAFMQT010000059.1 GCA_017354515.1 Nocardia sp.
CCCGCGGCCGGCCCACCGCCGCGCGCCGCCGGGTCCGTCGTTCACCGCAGACCGCACCGCTGGCGGTCATCGGCCGTGGTGTCGGCAACGGCTGGAATGTGCTGGCGCGCGGCGTCGGCGCCACCACCCGCACGCTGAGCCGGGCCGGGGAGATCGAACACCATCACCGCCGCGACGGAGTCGCACTGGGGCTGATCGCTTTCAGCGTCGTCATCGCCGCGGCAGTGTGGATGTCGGCGGGGGGACCGGTCGGGCACTGGGTCGATGCCGCGGTCCGCGCGGTCGCCGGATCCGCCTCTGCAGCACTGCCTTTCGTTGCCTCCGGAATCGCGGTGGTGCTGATGCGCACCGAACCGCGTCCGGAGATCCGGCCCCGGCTGGTGCTGGGCGGTCTGCTGATCGGCCTTCCGGCACTGGGTATCTGGCATATCGTCGCGGGAGCGCCCAATAACGCCGCCGGGCGCTCGCACGCCGCGGGATTCGTCGGCTACGTGCTGGGCGGTCCGCTGCGCGACGGCCTCACCCCGTATCTCGCATTGCCCCTGCTGATGCTCGCCATGCTGTTCGGACTGCTGCTGGTGACCGGAACCACCGTGCGCGAGGTTCCCGACCGACTGCGCGAACTGTTCGGTGTCGCGCCGGAATACGATGACGACGATCAATACGGCCTCTACGATCCGGAGAACTACGACGCCGACGGCTTCCCGGTGCACCGTGGCCGCTCCGCGCGGCGCGGCCGCACGCCCGCGGAGAACTATCCCCCCGACGAATTCGCCGCAGCGCCCACGCAGTCGCTCGGCGAACCGCCGCTGCGCGATGCGAAGGATATCGCCGATCCGGGTGCCGCGGCCCCCGAGATCGCGCCCACCGCAGCCACATCCAAGCCCCGTAAACCCGCCAAGGTGGTCGATCAGACACCCGAGCCCGAGCCGGTGCAGCAGCTGGAATTCGTGGCCGATAGGGAGGTCGACGGCGACTATCAGCTACCTCCGCTGACCCTGCTGACCGACGGCGATCCGCCGAAGAAGCGCAGCGCCGCCAATGATTCGATGATCGAGGCGATCACCGAGGTGCTGGTGCAGTTCAAGATCGACGCCGCGGTCACCGGATTCGTGCGCGGCCCGACGGTCACCCGCTACGAGGTCGAACTCGGCCCCGGCGTGAAGGTCGAGAAGATCACCGCCCTGGCCCGCAATATCGCCTACGCGGTGGCGACGGAGAATGTGCGCCTGCTGGCTCCGATTCCGGGTAAGTCGGCGGTCGGTATCGAGGTGCCCAACGCCGACCGTGAACTGGTCCGGCTGGCCGATGTGCTGAAGGCGCCGTCCACGCGAAATGACCACCACCCCTTGGTGATCGGGTTGGGCAAGAATATCGAGGGCGAATTCGTCTCGGCCAATCTGGCGAAGATGCCGCATCTGCTGGTGGCCGGTTCCACCGGTTCCGGTAAGTCGAGTTTCGTGAACTCGATGCTGGTGTCGCTGCTGGGCCGGGCCACCCCCGACGAAGTGCGGATGATCCTGGTCGACCCGAAGATGGTGGAACTCACACCGTACGAGGGCATTCCGCATCTGATCACGCCCATCATCACCCAGCCCAAGAAGGCCGCCGCCGCACTGGCCTGGCTGGTGGAGGAGATGGAACAGCGGTATCAGGACATGCAGGCCACCAAGGTCCGCCATATCGACGATTTCAACAAGAAGGTCAAGTCCGGGCAGATCACCACACCGCTGGGCAGTGAGCGGGTGTACAAGCCGTACCCGTACATCCTGGCCATCGTCGACGAGCTCGCCGACCTCATGATGACCGCCCCGCGCGATGTCGAGGACGCGATCGTGCGTATCACCCAGAAGGCGCGCGCGGCCGGAATCCACCTGGTGCTGGCGACCCAGCGGCCCTCGGTGGACGTGGTCACCGGTCTGATCAAGACCAATGTGCCCTCGCGGCTGGCCTTCGCGACCTCCTCGCTGACCGATTCGCGCGTCATCCTCGACCAGCCGGGCGCGGAGAAGTTGATCGGTATGGGTGATGGCCTGTTCCTGCCGATGGGCGCCTCCAAACCGACCCGCCTGCAGGGCGCGTTCATCTCCGATGAGGAGATCCAGGGCGTCGTCGACTTCACCAAGAACCAGGCCGAACCCGACTATCAGGAGGGCGTCACCGCCGCCAAGGCCGGCGAGAAGAAGGATGTCGATCCCGATATCGGCGATGATCTGGATGTCTTCGTGCAGGCCGTGGAACTGGTGGTCACCTCGCAGTTCGGGTCCACGTCCATGTTGCAGCGCAAATTGCGGGTCGGCTTCGCGAAGGCGGGACGGTTGATGGATCTGATGGAGACCCGCGGTGTGGTCGGGCCCAGTGAGGGCTCCAAAGCCCGCGATGTGCTGATCAAACCCGATGAGCTCGACGGCCTGCTGTACACGATCCGCGGTGGCGGTGATGCCGAACAGGCCGAGGAGCCGGCGGCGGTGGACAGTTAATCACCCGGATCGGTGGAGGCCCAGCCGGTGAGGGCGTCCAACTCGACCGCTATGACCGGGCCGAGCGGCGGATCATCGTGATACTGGGCGTATTTCGCGCGTAACCAGGTGATCGGCGCCGCCCGCCCGGCGGCGTCGGTGCGGACGGTGGCGTCGCCATCCGCGCGGACCCACCACAGTCGTGACCAGTCCTCGTCGTATTCGTCGGCCAGGATCGAAACCCGCGGCTGCGCGGCGATATTGCGCAGCCGGCGCAGCGCCGTGGTGGTTTTCGGCTTCTGATCCACCCCGATCACCAGCAGCCGGTCATCGGGGGACAGGGCGAAGGTCACCGGCACCAGATGCGGGTGCCCGGCCGGGTCGACGGTGGCCAGCCGCGCTACGCGGGCCGCACGCAGCCGGTGCAGCGCGGTCACCGAATTCAGCCGCGGCATACCGCTACGATGCCGAGTTCTCGCGGTCGAGCTGCTCGGTGGCCTCAGCCGTAATTCGCTCGAACTGCGCGCCCATGGCGGCGGCCAGGGCATTCGCGCCCGACAGCGGTCGCACCATAACCATCAGATCGTCGATCAGGCCGTTGTCGTCGATATGGATGAAATCGCACCCGGTGACCTTCTTGCCGTCGACGGTCGCCTCGAACACCAGCGCCGAGTCCCGGCCGTTGGTATCGGTGATCTCGCGCAGGTACCGGAAATCCTCGAAGACCCGCAGCACCCCGCGCAAAATCGCGGCCGTGATCGCCTTACCCGGATAGGGCTTGTACGCGACCGGACTGGTGAACACCACATCGTCGGCCAGGAGCGCCTCGATCGCCGTGCTGTCGCGGGCCTGGACGGCCTGCCGGAATGCCTTCATCGCCACCTCGCATATGCAACTGGTTGCCTACCGAATATGGTAACCCGCCCGGCCACCGGGCACGAACCCCGGCTGCGGCGGTGACCGGCGCTCGCGCCGGAACTGTCAGAGGTTCAACAGCATTCGGGTGTTGCCGAGGGTGTTCGGCTTGACGTAGCTCAGGTCGAGGAACTCGGCGACACCGGTGTCGTAGGAGCGGCACATCTCGGCGAACACCTCGGCCGTCACCGGGGTGCCCTCGATCTCGGCGAATCCGTGCCGGGTGAAGAAGTCGACCTCGAAGGTCAGGACGAACAGTCTGCTCAACTCCAATTCCCGCGCGGTGGCGATCAACTGTTCCACGATCAGCCGTCCGACCCCGCGGCCCTTGACGTCGGGATGAACCGCGACCGTACGTACCTCGCCCAGATCGGCCCACAGCACATGCAGCGCGCCACAGCCCACGGCGCGGCCCTCGAGTTCGGCGACCCAGAATTCCTGCACCGCCTCGTACAGGGTGACCAGATTCTTCTCCAGCAGAATCTTGCCCGCGTACACGTCGACCAGGTTCTTGATATCGGGCACGTCCGAGGTGCGGGCACGGCGAACCACCACGGTGCCGGGGTCGGTGCCGCCGATCGAATCGCTGTGGGGTGCCCGCGTCGTCATGGGGTGCACAGTAGTCGGGCCGGCAACCGATACTCTGATGGAGTGCCGCACACCCGCTCCGCTCGCCCGCCTCTGCCCGCCGGGGCCTGCGGCGGGCACCGTCGCGGTCGGGGGTGCCGGTGAGCGTGCAGAGCGACGACATGGATCGATCCTGGACCGAGGCCGGCAGGGCGCGAGCGAATGTCGTTCCCCCGCAACCGAAGCGGGTGATGGAGACATCGGCCGTGCCGTTGATGAACATCGCCAACGTCCTGACCGTGCTGCGCATCGTGATCGTCCCGATCTTCCTGCTGGCATTGTTCGCCACCGGCGGGCACCAGACCGGCTGGCGGATCATCGCGGCCGCGCTGTTCGGGATCGCCGCCATCACCGATCGCATCGACGGCCAACTGGCCCGCAAATACGGACTGGTCACCGATTTCGGCAAACTGGCCGATCCGATCGCGGACAAGGCGCTCATCGGCGCCGCGCTGGTCGGATTGTCGGCGCTGGGTGATCTGCCCTGGTGGATCACGGCGGTGATCTGCGCGCGCGAGATCGGGGTCACGCTGTTGCGGCTGGCGGTCGTCCGGCGCGGAGTCATTCCCGCCGGTCGCGGCGGCAAGGTGAAAACCCTGGTGCAATCGGTCGCGATCGCGGTCCTGTTGCTGCCGTTGGCGGGCGTGTGGTCCACGGCCGGAATGGTGCTGATGTATGTGGCGGTGGCGCTGACCGTGGCCACCGGGCTCGACTACGTGGTGCAGGCCGCGCGATTGTGGGCCCGCCCGATCGAGCGGCGGTGACCGCGATGGGCTCCGGACACGAGGGGGCCCGGGCCGAATCGGCGCCCGATCCGCTGACCGGTGTTCCCGAGGCGGTTGCGCTGGTGCGGACCCTCACCGATGCCGCCGCCACGGTCGCCACCGCGGAATCGCTCACCGCCGGACTGCTGGCCTCGACGATCGCGGGCGTTCCCGGTGCCAGTGCGGTGCTGCGCGGTGGTCTGGTCGTCTACGCCACCGATCTCAAGCACCGGCTGGCCGGGGTCAGCGAGCACACGCTGACCGTGGACGGCCCGGTGGCCGCGAGTACCGCCCAACAGCTCGCGGTGGGCGCGCGCACCGTCTGCGGCGCCGACTGGGGTGTCGGGTTGACCGGGGTCGCCGGTCCCGACCCCCAGGACGATTGTCCGGTGGGCACGGTCTTTCTGGGGTTGAGCGGGCCAGGAGGTACCGAGGTGGTGCGGTTGCGCCTGGTCGGTGACCGGTGGAGCATCAGACTGGGTGCGGTTCGCGCGGCGGTTGCCGAATTGTGGCGCCGCGCCGGGCAGCATCGGGAACCATCGGCGTCGTATCCGACGTTGGGACAGTAGACGACAGGGGTGCGTCACGCTCGACAGCGGTCGCGCTCGGCTCCGTGAGGCGAAACGTGAGGAGAACGCAGATGACGCTGCTGCGAGAGGCCATCGGGGACAGTCTGCGGCGTGCGCGCATCGCCCAGAGCCGGACCCTGCGTGAGGTGTCGACATCGGCGCGGGTGAGCCTGGGCTATCTGTCCGAGGTGGAGCGGGGCCGCAAGGAGGCCTCCAGTGAACTGCTGGCCGCGATCTGCCAGGCTCTCGATATGCCGTTGGCGCAGGTCCTGGTCGACGTGAGTGCAACCATGGCCGATTCGGACGCGGCCGATGCCGACGGGGCCCTGGCGCCCGCGGCCGAGGCCGCCGCCCACGCGGGGCTGGCCGAGCACACCCGGATCGTCATCCCGGCCCCCAAGGCCGAGAGACTGGTATTGGTACAGGCGAAGTAATCGGTTCGGGATCAGGGTCGGGCTGTGAGACGGAGCGGAAACCGATAGATTCTGTAATAAGCGTCGGTGGTTCGGCGGCCGTATCCATCCAGCACTCGGCCGCCACCACGGTGGAGGACAGGAACAACCGAGGTGCGTGACGGTCGCGCACTTCCGCCGTGCTCGCGTGCGGCGCAGTCAGATGGAGGCGGGATCAATCGATGGCTAATCCGTTCGCGAAGGCCTGGAAGTACCTCATGGCCCTCTTCGACTCCAAGATCGAGGAGCATGCGGATCCGAAGGTGCAGATTCAGCAGGCTATCGAGGAGGCGCAGCGTCAACACCAGGCCCTGTCCCAGCAGGCCGCCTCGGTGATCGGTAACCAGCGTCAGCTGGAAATGAAGCTCAGCCGCCAGCTCGACGAGGTCGAGAAACTCAACGCCAACGCGCGGCAGGCCGTGCAGCTCGCCGATCAGGCCAACACCGCCGGCGACGCCGACAAGGCCCTGCAGTACACCAATGCGGCCGAGGCATTCGCGGCCCAGCTGGTCACGGCCGAACAGTCGGTCGAGGATCTGAAGGTGCTGCACGACCAGTCGCTGCAGGCCGCCGCGCAGGCCAAGAAGGCGGTCGAGCAGAACGCGATGCTGCTGCAGCAGAAGGTGGCCGAGCGCACCAAACTACTCAGCCAGCTCGAGCAGGCGAAGATGCAGGAGCAGGTCTCGGCCTCGCTGCAGCAGATGGACTCCACCCTGGCCGTGCCCGGCAGCACCCCCAGTCTGGACGCGGTGCGCGACAAGATCGAGCGTCGCTACGCCAACGCGCTGGGCTCCGCCGAACTCGCGCAGAACTCGGTACAGGGCCGCATGATGGAGGTTCAGCAGGCCAGCGTGCAGATGGCCGGGCACAGCAGGCTCGAGCAGATCCGCGCCTCGATGCGTGGCGATGCCCTGCCCAGCGGTGACGCGGCCGCGCCGTCGGTCGCGAATCCGGCTGAGCCGCAGGCGAATCCGGGCCAGGCCGCGCAGCAGTAGTCGCTACCGGTCGAACGGCGGGGTCTGGAGGTGTGGTGATGGGGAAGGCGCGTGAACGTACCGAACGGACGCGGCGCTGGTCGCGCCCGGGCCGCGTCTGCCCGCCCGCCGCTTCCGCACCGGTCGTGCTGCCGCCGCGAACCGGCTCCGTCTCTGCTGAGCCTTCCGTCCCCGCTGAGCCTTTCGACCGCGGCAGGGTTCCGGACACCTTGCGCGACGCCGGTGAATTCGCCCTGAACGCGGTACGCAGATGGGCCGATCCGCGCGAACGGGAACTCCGCAGACGCCGAAGGAGCCGGCGGCGCAGTCTGCGATGGGGCGCCGCCTCCGGAGTCGGTGCTCTGGGGACGGCCGGGCTGGTGGTGATCTCGGCCCCGGCCTGGGCGGTGATCGTCGTCGGTGGCTCAGCGGCGGCCCTGGTCACCGGAGCTGCCGTCAGCACTCGTCGCTACCTGCTGCTGCGCCGAAATCCGTTGCCGCCCGCGGCCTTCGTCCCGCGTAAACTCCCGCCTGCCCGTTCCGCGGCGCGGGCCCCGATCACCCGGCTGGTGCGGGCGGAGCGGGCATTGCACACCCTGGGCATGCGGATCGCCGAGGGTGACCGGCTGCCCGCCGAGGATCTCACCGACACCCTGACCACCGCCGGATCCGGCGCCTCGGCCCTGCACGCACTGGCCGGCGATATCGCGGCGATGGAGAAGGCCATCGACGCCGTGGCGGAACCCGATCGCGGACCGGGGTTGATATACCAACGCGATGTCATGCTGCGGCGCCTGGATTGGGGGGTGAGCGAATACGAACAGCTGGTCAGCGTGGCCGGTCAGCTGCTGGCCACCTCGATCGCGGCCGATTCCGCCGGGGCCGGGGCGCCGGTGGGCGAATTCGGGATGTCGATGCTCACCCTGCGCGAGGCCGCCGACCGGTTGGACGGCTGGGCGCAGGCGCTGACCGAACTCGCCGATCAGCGCTGAGGCGGCGGTAGGGGTTCACCCTGACCTTTCCCGGATATCGGTCGTGACCTGGTGATTTTCCCTTCCCGTGCGGGCACTATGGGGGATGTCGGATCGCGCTGGCGGTTCGGGAAACTCGGGAGGAATGGCATGTTCTGGAAAATTCTGGGAGTCGTCGCGCTGGTGTGGCTGGCGTTGATCGTCATCGGCGCGCTGGTCAAGGCGCTGTTCCCGATTCTGATGATCAGCGCGGTGATCTTCGGCCTGTACCTGCTGTACAAGGCGATGAAGGGCTCGGACAAGTCGCCGGCGAGCAAACTGTAGGAGCCACTCGCGGTCCGGCCGAAGTAGTCGCCGGACCATCCGAGCGGTCCGCCCGGCGCGATCGTGCGGCCGATGACCAGGTGTGGCAGGCTGAGCCGAATGCGAGTGGCTGTCGTCGCGGGTCCGGATCCGGGGCATGCGTTTCCGGCGATCGCGTTATGTCTGCGTTTGATCGAGGCGGGCGATGAACCCGTCCTGTTCACCAGTCCGCGCTGGTTCGATGCCGCGCGTGACGCCGGAATCGCGGTGCGCCGCCTGAAGGGGCTGGCGCCGCGTCCCCAGGACGACGATGGCGACGCCGGTGCGCGCATCCATCAGCGCGCGGCGCACATCTCCACCGAAATCCTGCCGGATCTGAGCGCGATGCTGCCGGAGCTGGTCGTCTCCGATGTGCTGACCGCCGGCGGCGGTATGGCCGCCGAGCGACTGGGGGTGCCATGGGTGGAATTGTCCCCGCATCCGCTGTATCTGCCGTCGAAAGCCTTGCCGCCCATCGGAAGTGGACTGGAACCGGGGGAGGGGATCCGCGGCCGGGTGCGTGACGGGGTGCTGCGCGCACTGACCGCGCGGGCGGTTGCCCGGGGCGAGCGCCAGCGCGGTGCGGCCCGTGCGGATGTCGGTCTGCCCGTGCGGGATCCGGGTCCGGACGCGCGGCTGATCGCCACTCTCCCGGCGCTGGAGGTGCCGCGCCCGGACTGGCCGGATAATGCCCGTATCGTCGGCCCGCTGCTGTGGGAACCGACCGGCGAGCATCTGGCGCTGCCGCCCGGGGACGAGCCCCTGGTGATGGTGGCACCGTCCACCGCGCAGACCGGCGTCGGCGATCTCGCGGCCGGCGCACTGGAAGCGCTCGACGGCTGTGGTGTGCGGGTGGCGATCTCGATGCTCGACACCCCGCCCGCGAATCTGCCGCCTTGGGCCACAGCGGGTTTGGGGCGACAGGACGAACTGCTGAGACACGCGGCGGTGGTGGTCGGCGGTGGCGGTCACGGCCTGCTGGCGAAAACCCTGCTCGCGGGGGTGCCGATCGTGACGGTTCCGGGCGGCGGAGATCAGTGGGAACTGGCCAATCGAGCGGTCCGTCAGGGAAGTTCACGACTGGTGCGGCCATTCAGTGCCGAAACCCTGCGCGCCGAGGTCCGGACGGTGCTCGCGGAGCCCTCGTATCGCCGTGCCGCCGCCGCGGCCGCCGCGACCGCGAACGGACTCGACGATCCGGTGCAGGTCTGCCACCGGGTTCTCGATCGCGCTCGGGCGAACTGAATCCGGGCGGCGATGTGGAACTCCGCGGCGGATGCCGAGAATTCCGGGCGGCTACGCCGAGCGAGCGGCAATCGGTGTGCCGGTACCCTCGGCACGGTGCGATTGACTGAATTCCAGGAACTCCTGCACACCGAATTCGGCGTCGCCCGGGGTGACCAGCTGCTGGCCGACCATGTGTTGCCGGCGGTGGGCGGGCGGACCGGTGCGCAGGCGATCGAGGAGGGAATCGATCCCCGGGAGATCTGGCGCGCCCTGTGCGCCGACTTCGACGTTCCCCGAAACCGGTGGTAGACAGTCCTTTTCGGGTGCGGTCCGCGAGTCTGTGTCGGCGCGGGCACGGGAAAGGGGTGCGGTTGCCGAACCCGTCGTGCGTGTCGCCGGGTGTGTCGCCCCACCTCGAACATCTGTTCGGCTAAGCTGGCCGTCAGAACGTGTCGGTGCCGCCCTCTACGGTGGGCGCCAACCAACATATGAGACTCACCCGTCAGAAGGGGATAGACGATGGCACCACAGGCCTACGACCGCGACAAGGCGCTCGAGCTGGCACTCGCGCAGGTGGAGAAGAGCTTCGGCAAGGGCGCGGTCATGCGTCTGGGCGAGGAGGCGAGCCAGCCCGTCTCGGTGATCTCCACCGGGTCCATCGCGCTGGATGTGGCATTGGGTATCGGTGGTTATCCACGCGGCCGCGTCGTGGAGATCTACGGTCCGGAGTCTTCCGGTAAGACCACGGTCGCCCTGCACGCCATAGCCAACGCTCAGGCCAACGGCGGTGTCGCGGCCTTCATCGACGCCGAACACGCACTCGATCCCGAGTACGCTCGCAAACTCGGTGTCGATACCGACGCCCTGCTGGTCTCCCAGCCCGACACCGGTGAGCAGGCGTTGGAGATCGCCGACATGCTGGTGCGCTCCGGCGCCCTGGACATCATCGTCATCGACTCGGTGGCCGCTCTGGTTCCGCGTGCGGAGATCGAGGGGGAGATGGGCGACAGTCACGTCGGTCTGCAGGCCCGTCTCATGAGCCAGGCGCTGCGCAAGATGACCAGCGCCCTCAACAACTCCGGCACCACCGCCATCTTCATCAACCAGCTCCGCGAGAAGATCGGTGTCATGTTCGGGTGCTTCAACTACAGCACTCGGGTTCAACTCGCCGATGGAACAACGGAAAAGATCGGCAAGATCGTCAACCAGAAGATGGATGTCGAGGTCCTCTCCTACGATCCTGCCGCCGACCGGATCGTGCCACGGCGCATCGTCAATTGGTTCGACAACGGACCGACTGAGCGCTTCCTTCAGTTCACTGTCGAAAAGTCCTCAGGCAACGGCCGCTCGCAATTCGCGGCCACTCCGAACCATCTCATTCGCACTCCAGGAGGATGGACCGAGGCGGGGGAGATCATCGCCGGCGATCGAGTCATGGCGTCCGAGGAGCATCGGCTGAGTTCGCAACAGTTCCAAGTCATATTGGGCGCACTCATGGGCGATGGAAACCTCTCACCCAACCGACACGACCGCAATGGCGTTCGGTTCAGAATGGGACATGGCGCGAAGCAGCACGACTACCTTGACTGGAAAGCGTCGCTGCTGGGCAATATTGAGTACTCGTCTCGGGTTGACGATAAGGGCGCAAAATTCATCGACTTCACCCCCTTGCCGGAGCTCGGAGAATTGCAGCGCGCAGTGTATCTCGGCGATGGGAAAAAGTTCTTGTCCGAGGAATACATCAAGGCGTTGACTCCGTTGTCTCTCGCGATCTGGTACATGGATGACGGCTCATTCACCATGCGCTCCAAGGGATTGCAGGACAGGACCGCAGGTGGCAGCGGGCGGATAGAGATCTGCGTAGAGGCAATCAGCGAGGGGTCCCGAGTCCGGTTGCGTGACTATCTGCGCGATGTCTATCAGCTGGATGTGCGACTGCGTTCTGCTGGAGCTGACCAGGTAGCGGTGCTGGTTTTCTCAACCGAGGCCACTGCTCGTTTCCAGGAGTTGATCGCTCCGTATATGGCGCCGTCTATGGGGTACAAAATGCTGCCGCGTTTGCAAGGGCGTGGCACTGTTGTTCCCGAGTTCGCCGAACCCGAGCAAAAGCTGGTTCCGGCTCGTGTCCTCGACGTTCATATCAAACCTCCGACCCGGTCGATGCACAGGTTCGATATCGAGGTCGAAGGTAACCACAACTATTTTGTCGATGGTGTGATGGTCCACAACTCACCGGAAACCACTACTGGCGGTAAGGCATTGAAGTTCTACGCCTCGGTGCGTCTGGACGTTCGTCGTATCGAGACGCTGAAGGACGGCAGCGACGCGGTAGGTAACCGCACCCGGGTGAAGGTCGTCAAGAACAAGGTTTCGCCGCCGTTCAAGCAGGCCGAATTCGATATCCTCTACGGCAACGGCATCTCCAAGGAGGGCTCGATCATCGATATGGGTGTCGAGCACGGCTTCATCCGTAAGTCCGGTTCCTGGTACACCTACGAGGGCGACCAGCTGGGCCAGGGTAAGGAGAACGCCCGCAAATTCCTGCTGGAGAACAACGACGTCCGCGATGAGATCGAGAAGAAGATCAAGGAGAAGCTCGGTATCGGTGCCGACGTCACCGCGGAGGCGGGCGCCGAGGCGCCTGTCGACTTCTGATCGATGTCGGATCGGCGAGCGCCGGGCCCCGCACCCCTGCCGGACTCCGGCGCATCCCGGCTCGACGCGGTTGAACGGTTACGACAGCAACTCGCGGAGGTCGAATCCCGTTCGCGCGCGGCCCCGGACGACCAGCCCGATACCGAATGGCCGAAACCTGTTCGGCGAGTACGGATTTCCACCCGGAGCGCCCGCGCGGGGGCGGATTCGGCGGCTGATCGGCGGGCGGGCGGGCGTGGGCGCGGCGCGGCGGCCGGGACCCGGTCCGATGCACGAGATTCCGACACCCCTCGTGCCGGAACCGAGGCTCAGGCTAAGGACATCTGCCTGCGTTTGCTGACCGACCGGGCGCGCAGCCGTGCCGAACTCGCGGACAAGTTGGCGGCCAAGGGTTTCGCGCCCGAGATCGCCGATCGGGTGCTGAACCGTCTCGCCGAGGTCGGACTGGTGGACGACGCGGCGTTCGCCGAGCAGTGGGTGCACTCTCGCCACACCTTCTCGGGAAGGGGTAAGAAGGCTCTCGCGCAGGAGTTGCGGCGTAAAGGTGTCGCCGACGACGATGCGCAGCCGGCGCTGGCCGCCATCACCCCTGACGACGAAAGCTCCAGAGCGGCCGAGCTTGTGCGCCGCAAACTCACCACCCTGCCGGTCGATATGCCCCGCGACAAACGGACCGCCCGGCTGGTCGGCATGCTCGCCCGGCGTGGGTATTCGCAATCCATCGCCTACCGGGTCGTCACGGCGGAACTGTCGCAGAGCCCCGATTCGGACCCCCCCGCCGCCACGGCCCCAGCATCCATCGACGCAGCATCCAACGACGCCGCACGAGCGGCCGAGCTGGTTCGCCGAAAAATCCGGACCATGCCGCGAAATTTGCCTCGGGACAAGATGATCAACCGGTTGGTCGGGATGCTCGCACGCCGCGGATGCGCTTCGTCGGTCGCCTATTCGGTCGTCCGAGCCGAACTGGAAGCCGCCGACGTGCCCGGCTCCGAGAACTCCGGCTGAGGGGTGGACACCCGCCCCCGGCCGCCGCATGGGACGGTGGCCCGGCGGCCGGGGTGGTGCCGGTCAATAATCGAATACCGGTCGTCGCCGAACCAGAGTTGTATCCGGGGTGAACGCAACTCGCTCAGTAGCGATCCACCTGCGGTGGAGCCGGGATGGGGAAGTTCGCGGTGCCGAAGTTCTGCTGGAGCGAGGCTCGCCAGGAGCCGTCGTTGATCATCGCCTCGATCGCGTCGTTGATCTTCTCACGAGATGTCGTGTCCCCCTTGCGGACAGCGATCCCGTAGTTCTCGGTCGTGAACGGCTGACCGACGATCTTCAACTGTCGCGGCGATTGTGCGACATATCCGGCGAGAATGATGTTGTCGGTGGTGACCGCGTCCACGATGCCCGATTTCAATGCCTCCACGCACAGTGAATAGTCGTCGTACTCCTGGAGCCGCACATCCCTGGCGAAATTCTTCTGAATGTTCTGCGCCGGCGTGGACCCCTTTACCGAACACAGTTTCTTGCCGCCCTGCAGCGACTCCGGGCCTACGACGTTCGTGTTGTCGGCGCGCACCAGCAGGGACTGTCCCGCGACGAAATACGGACCGGCGAAATCGACCAACTGTTTGCGCTGATCGGTAATCGAGTAGGTGGCGACGACGAAATCGACCTGCCCGCTGTCGACCAGATTCTCGCGCTGCGCCGACGGCGCCTCCTTGAAGGTGATCCGATCCGGGCTCACCCCGAGTTTGCCGGACACATAGCGGGCCACGTCGATATCGAATCCCGAGAACGAACCGTCCCTGCCCCGCAGCCCCAGGCCCGGCTGGTCGAATTTGATGCCGATGGTCAGATGGCCCCCGGCCGCGTGCTGGGTCGCGGTGCGGGTGTCACCGCCGCCGCATCCGCTCGCTACGACCACCAAGACGAGGGCGCCGATGACCGGTCGCAGCGCTCCAATGATCCGCATCGAATGCCCTCGCTTTCTTGATCGTCATATCAGTCGACCGCAGAGCGCCTGCACACGCAAGAGTCCGAATCCGCGCGTCCGCCGCCGTGACCGCCGCCACCGTGTCCACCGGGGTGAGAGGGTGGTTCGGCTCAGCGTCTACCCTGGACGGGTGAATTCGTCCATGCGGGTAGCCGCCGATCCGGCGGTTGAACATCCGGCGGTCGAACGTCCGACGGTCGAACACGGCGCGGACCGGCAGCCGCTGCGGACCTACGAGGTCCGTACCTTCGGCTGCCAGATGAACGTCCACGATTCCGAACGTCTGTCCGGTCTGCTCGAGGACGCCGGCTACCGGCGCGCCGACGGCGCCGACACCGCCGACCTCGTGGTGTTCAACACCTGCGCGGTGCGCGAGAACGCCGACAACAAGCTGTACGGAACGCTCGGCCATCTGGCGCCGATCAAGGCCTCGCGTCCCGGAATGCAGATCGCCGTCGGCGGCTGCCTGGCGCAGAAGGATCGCGACACCGTGGTGCGCAAGGCGCCGTGGGTGGACGTGGTGTTCGGTACCCACAACATCGGGTCGCTGCCAGTGCTGCTCGAACGTGCCCGCCACAA
>JAFMQT010000293.1 GCA_017354515.1 Nocardia sp.
CGGGTGCGCGGCGGGTGGCTGGCCACCGGGCAGGAGTGGACCTACGACCGGGACCGCTATGAACGCCTCGCACAGGCCCGCGAGGCCGAGCAGCGGGCCATGCTCGACTATCAGACCACCAGCTCGTGCCGGATGAATTTCCTGCGCCGCGAACTCGACGATCCCGGCCTGACCGCCGATTCCCCGGGCTGCGGCCGCTGCGACGTGTGTACCGGGGACCATGCCGACACCACCGTGGACGACCGGGATCTGGCCGCAACGCGCACCCGCCTGGACCGCCCCGGAATCGACCTGGCCCCGCGCAAACAGTGGCCGACCGGATTGTCCACACTCGGAATTCCGTTGTCCGGCAGGATCACCGATGGCCCGGAGGTCGGACGGGTACTGGGACGGCTCAGCGATCTGGGGTGGGGGCAGCGGTTGCGCACACTCCTGGACGCCCCGGACGGTCCGGCGCCGGACCATATCGTCCAGGCCTGTATCGCCGTCCTCCGCGAATGGGACTGGGCCGAACGCCCCGGCGCCGTGATGGCCATGTCTTCGCCGACACACCCGGCGCTGGCCGCTGACCTCGCCGCCCAGTTGGGCCGGATCGGTCGCCTCACCGACCTGGGCGTACTCCACACCCGCCCGGACCGCAGACCGGTCTCGGCCGCCAACTCCGCCCACCGGGTAGCCGCACTCTTCGACTCCTGGCAGGCCCCCGACCTGACCGGTGTCGGCACCCCGATCCTGCTGGTCGACACCCACACCGATACCGGCTGGACGCTCACCCTAGCCGCGCGCACCCTCCGCCTGGCCGGCGCGCCCGCGGTGCTGCCCTTCGCGCTGGCGAGCCCCGTGTGATGGGCACCCGCCGGCGCGACTCACCGCCCACCGCCCGGTATCCGTGGTCTCGTACCGGGCGGGTCGCTATGGTCGACGCCGTGGCCAGTGAGTCGACACCGGCGGCCGAGGTGGCTGTCGGCGAGCAGACGCTACGCATCTCGAATCCGGATCGGGTGTACTTCCCCGAGATCGGAGCGAAGAAGCTCGACCTGGTGCGGTACTACCTCAGTGTCGGCGACGGGATCGTCAACGCACTGCGGGACCGGCCGTGCATGCTGCATCGGTTCCCGCGCGGCCTGCCCGGCGGCAAGATCCATCAGAAGCGGCTCCCGGCCGGTGCGCCGGAGTGGATTCCGACTGTGCGCGTTCACTTTCCGCGCTACCACCGCTACGCGGACGAGTTGTGTGTCGAGAAGCTCGCCGACATCGCCTGGTGTACCCAGATGTCCACCGTCGAGTTCCATCCGTGGAACTCCCGCCGCTTCGATACCGAGCGGCCCGACGAGTGGCGCATCGACCTCGACCCGATGCCGCACTGCCCGTGGTCGCGCGTGCAGCGGGTGGCCGAGGTGGCCCACGAAGTACTCGACGAACTGGGGGCGGTCGGCTGGCCCAAGACCTCCGGCGGGCACGGTCTGCACATCTACGTCCGAATCGCGCCCGCGCACGGATTTCAACAGGTCAGACGGGCGGCTCTGGCCTTCGCGAGGGAGGTGGAACGCCGCGCCCCCGAGGATGTGACCACCGCGTGGTGGCGGCGCGACCGGGACCCGCGATCGCTGTTCGTCGACTACAACCAGAATGCCCGCGACCACACCATCGCGGCGGCGTACTCGGTGCGCGGAACCCCGCGAGCGACGGTGTCGACCCCGGTCCGCTGGCAGGAGATCCCCGACATCGAACCGGACGACTTCACGATCAACTCGGTCCCCGCCCGCTATGCGGAACTGGGCGATCTGCATGCCGATATCGACAACGCGCCCTTCGATTTGAACGCCCTGCTGGAATGGGCCGATCGTGATCGAGTGCCGGTAGACCTGGACGACGAGAACAACGCATGACCGAAAACCCCACCGCAGTTCCCATCGCGCTCGCCCCGAAATCCTCCGATCTGCTGGTTCGAGCGATCACCAACTCCGGTGGACGGATCACCGACCTGTCCACGGCGCGGGCGCTGATCTGGGACGGCGGCCCGAACAACTTCCCGGAACTTCCCGAATCGATGGAGTGGGTGCAGTTGTTCTCGGCGGGGGTCGAGGACTTCTTTGCCGACGGCCTGTTCGACCGCTATCCGAGAACCGTATTCACCTCGGCCGCAGGTGCATTCGCCGAGAGTGTCGCCGAGCACGCCGTGATGCTCCTGCTCGCCGGGGTGCGGTATCTGCCCGAACACGTGCGCGCCCGAACCTGGCGTCAGCAACGGTTCTTCCCGCATATCGGCACCCTGCGCGGCAGCACGGTCGCCGTCATCGGCGCGGGCGGCATCGGCCGCGAGGTGATCACCATGCTGGAACCGTTCGGCGTCGAGGTCATCGCCGTCAATCGTTCCGGCGCCCCGGTGCGTTTCCCGTCGGTGACGGAAACCGTTCCGGCAGCACGACTTCGGGAGGTCTGGCCGCGAACCGATCACGTGGTCCTGGCCGCTCCCGCCACCACCGGAACCCACCATCTGCTCGGCAAGAACGAACTGGTCCAGCTACGACCGCATTCGTGGGTGGTCAATATCGCCCGCGGACCGCTCATCGACACCGATGCCCTGGTAGCGGCCCTGCGGAACAATGTCATCGGCGGCGCGGCCCTGGATGTCACCGACCCCGAACCACTTCCCGACTCGCACCCGCTCTGGGCATTGCCGAACGTCATCATCACCCCGCACGACTCGAACCCGCCGCAGCTGCGCACGGCAGCCTTCGCCCGGCACGTCGCCGAGAACATCACCCGATTCGCCGCGGGCCGCACGCTACTGGCCCGCATCGACCCGACCGCCGGCTACTGATCCGCCGGCGCGGCCGGGTCCACCACATGCGAACGGTCAGGCGCCGGTCGCGTACCGCTTGCGAAGTTCGGTTTTCAGCACCTTGCCGCTGGGGTTACGCGGCAACTCGGACACCACCTCGATCCGCTTGGGCACCTTGTACGCCGCGAGGCGGTCGCGACCGAATGCCTCGATATCGGCGGCGGTCGGCGGGGCGGACGGATCCGACGGGGCCAGCACGGCGAGCGGGACCTCACCCCACTTCTCGTCCGGAACTCCGATCAGTGCCACCTCCGCCAGCCCCGGATATCCGGCGAGAGCGTCCTCGACCTCGGCGCAGTAGATGTTCTCACCGCCGGAAATGATCATGTCCTTCTTGCGGTCGACGACGTAGAGATATCCGTCCTCGTCCTGGCGGACCAGATCCCCGGAGTGGAACCAGCCGCCGGCGAACGCCTCGGCCGTGGCCTCGGGTTTGTTCCAGTACTCCAGCATCACCATCGGGCCGCGATAGACGATCTCGCCCACTTCACCTTGGGGAACGTCGTTCATATCCTCGTCCACGACCCGCATCTCGACATTGAGGATGGGCTTGCCGACCGAGCCGATCTTGCGCACCGAATCCTCGCCCCGGAGCGCACAGGTGACCGGACTGCATTCGGTCTGCCCGAACGCGGTGGCCACCTCGGCCTGCGGGAAGGTGTCGATCATTGTGCGCAGCAGGGTCGTCGAGGCCGGCGCCGCGCCCCAGGAGATGTGCCGCAGCGCGGACAGGTCGTAGTCGGCGATATTGGGTACCGAACAGATCGCCTGCCACTGCGCGGGGACGTAGAAGCAGGACGACACCCGTTCGCGGGCCAGCTGTTCGACGGCGGCCACCGGATCGAATCCGCCGGATTGGGTGAGCACGTAGGTGCCACCCGGCAGCAGCGCCATCAGATATGAGGACAGGCCCGCGATATGGAACAGCGGAGCCCCGTTCAGCGACACCGACTCCTCGGCGGATGAGCCCGCGTCGATCGCGGTGCTGAACGCGTGCATCAGCAGGTTGTAATGGCTGAGCACCGCGCCTTTGGGCCGGCCCGTGGTGCCGGAGGTGTACATGATGTAGGCCGGTTGCCGGTCGTCGACGGCCGGGCCCTCGTAGACCGGATCGGCCGCCGCCAGCGCGCTCTCGTAGTCCAGATCGCTGGCGCCGCCGATCACCAGACATACCGGCGGCTCGGCGAGCCCCTCACAGGCTTCGGCGAAAACCGGCGCGAACCGGGCGTCGACCACGGCGGCCTTGGCGCCCGAGTCCTCCAGTAGATAGGCGATCTCGCCGGCCACCAGCCGGAAGTTGACGGGGACACCGATCGCACCCAGACGATTCGGGGCCAGGAACGCCTCCACCACTTCCATCGAATTGAGCCCGAGCACCGCGACCCGATCACCGGTGCCCACCCCCCGTTCGCGCAACGCGTTGGCCAGTCTCGACACGCGCTCGTCGAGTTCTCGATAGGTGCGCCCGGTCCCGCCGAAACGCAGGGCGACGGTGTCAGGGATCTTGCGGGCGTGCCGGGCGAGCTGATCACCGGCGGTCATACCGCGAGAAATCGAAGGGGTACCGGTCATGGCGAAACTCTCCAGTGGCATCGACGTAGTCTGAATGTGGCATCGACGTGATTCGAAGCCTAGCGCCGATCCCCCAGCCCACGCGGGGAATTCGGCACACCCGAACGGGCCGGCCCCCGGCCGGAATCGACCACCTCGCCCGGCCGGTACCCGGATAACCTGCCACCGCCGTCGCCGGCATCGCACCGGCGCGCATTTTCCTGATTCACTGAGGTTCGAGAACTCGGGCGCATCGACGATGCAGATCGCGAAATACCTTGCCGGAGCTCATGATTTGCCGGGAGCCCGCAGCACGCGGTACAGCCGTGCTGACCGTGCGGCGGCGGCTGGTCCGAGCGATCGGCCCGCGAACGCCAAGCGGCACAACCGCAACCGCCGTGGTGATCAGCGTGCGAGCGACTCGCGGTAGGTATCGAGAATGCGGCGGATGGAGGGAGTGACCCGAGCTCGGCTGCCCAGCGGCACCCAGTGGTATTTCGCGTGCTCACTCAGCACCACCGGTTCGGTCTCGGCCACCGCGACGGCGAAGTGTAAGCGCCGCACCCTCTTTCCGGCCGGAGACAAATAGTCGAACCCGCCGACGAAGTCGCCGACCTCGGTGACCTCGAGTCCGGTCTCGGCGCCGACCCCGCGAATCAGCGCGCCGGTGACCGATTCACCGGGAAAGACCGTCGCCCCAGGAAGTTTGAGCGTCTGCCGGATCGGCCCGCTACAGGGAAGTTCGAGCAGCAGCACATCGGAGCCGCGAGTGATGATCGCCCCGGCCCGCAGGCCGACGCCGCCACACTCCCCCTCCGGCATGACCGCATCGAATTCGGCCCGGTCGTACGTGACTTCCGACACCGTATGTCACCCACCTTCGATCATCCGACCCTTCGGGTACCGCGACCCGACGGGTCCTATCGATCTTAGCGGTTGCGATCGCTCACACCGGCGGCTCAACAGACTCGTCATGAAGAGCGGACCGAGAACAATCTTCTCCAATATTGCAATTATCGTTTCCGCATCCGGTTACCCTGGGCGCATGACGCAGCAGGATCGATATCGCGTAGTGCAGTGGACAACCGGCAATGTGGGCAAGAGTTCGGTGCAGGCCATCCTCACCAACCCCACGCTGGAGCTGGTCGGATGCTACGCGTGGTCGGCGAACAAGGCCGGCCGCGATGTCGGAGAACTCATCGGGATCGATCCGGTGGGGATCACCGCGACCAATGATGTGGACGCGTTGCTGGCACTGAAACCCGATTGCGTGGTCTACAACCCGATGTGGATCGATGTGGACGAGCTGGTGCGGATTCTGTCCGCCGGCGTGAATGTGGTCTCGACCGCGTCCTTCATCACCGGGCATCGGCAGGGCGCCGGCCGCGACCGCATCCTCGAGGCCTGTCAGCGCGGCAAGTCCACCATGTTCGGCTCCGGGATCAGCCCGGGCTTCATCAATCTGCTGGCCATCGTCTCGGCCGGCATCTGCGATCGGGTCGACAAGGTCACCGTCTCCGAGGCCGCCGACACCACCTTCTACGACTCCCCCGACACCGAACGGCCGGTGGGGTTCGGCCGTCCCATCGCCGACCCCGATCTGCCCGCGATGGCCGCACAGGGCACCGGGGTCTTCGGCGAGGCCGTCCGGATGATCGCAGACTCCCTCGGGGTGGAACTCGACGAGGTCCGCTGCGATGCCGAATT
>JAFMQT010000294.1 GCA_017354515.1 Nocardia sp.
CGCGACCGCTCGCAGCCGCAGATTCCGCTGCCCGGACCAGTTCACGCAGTGGATCATCTCGCCTTCGAACGACTGCGCCCCGCGCAACTGCGCGCCGGTTGCGGAGGTCATGCCGCTACCGGTTCGAAGGTCAGTTCCCGGGACCAGGACGGCGGCCTGCCCAGCAGCCGGAGCGGCAGCCGGTCGATACCCACATTGAGCGCGTCGACCAGCAGCTGGACCGGCTGCGTCCGATCGACCGTCAGCCGCGCGTGCAATCGCACCACCTGGTAGAGCGGAACCCGCCGGATATTCGGGCTGCGTTCGCCCGCGGATTCGTAGCGCCGCACCGCCTTCCACAACTTCTCCTCGTCGAGGCCGAGTGCGGCGACATTGGCCGCCATCCGGGACAGCAGCGGTGCGTACACCAGCGATCCGATCACGAAGGACGGCCGCAGGACGAATCCCGCGGTCTCGATCGCCACCTGCCGTAGCGGTCCGGCTCCGAGCTGGTCGAGAACCTGGAATCCGACGGCCAGGTGCCGCGATTCGTCACTGTTGATATGCCGGAACACCTCATGGCACAGCGGATCGTGCACCTCGTCGAGCAGGAATTTGACCAGCGCGCCGTCCAGGGCGGTCTCGAGCGAGGGGATCACCGTTCCCAGGACGGCCATCGAGACTTCGTCGCCGTAGCGGTCCAGCCATTCGATCACCAGGCGAATATTGTTGTTGGGCACCGGCATCTCGTTCTCGCCCAGCATGCCCCAACGCCGCATGAGCGCCAATTCGGCATTGGCGTGCTTCTGCTCCTCGGCGTGAAAATACCGGTATATCTCGCGCAGCGCACCCGGCGGAGCCTTGCGCGTCAATGCCGCGAAACCGCGCGCGCCGACCTGCTCGATCCAGACCAGATCGGCCATGAACGCGGCCAGCCGCGGCCGCTGCTCCTCGGTGATCCGATCGGCCCCGGGAGCGTCCCAGTCGATATCGGCCAGCGCCCATTGCCGGTCCCGCACCGTCGCCAGCATCTCCGGATATGCGAACGCCATTGTCCGACCTCCTCGCCGCGCGCTGCGGCATCGGTCGTCCAGCATCCGTCTTCGCGGTCGCCGATCTCGGCCGCAGCTGCCACCATTAGGCTCCGCGCCTGCCGGAATGTCAACCATTATGGGCTGCTACCAGCGCGAACGGGTGGCTCAGGCGGGGATGCGGTAGGTGCGCAGCGCGTTGGTGCGGAAGATCTGCTCGAGTTCGGCGGCGCTGCCGCCGCGATCGGCGAGCACCTGAATCACCGCGTCCGCGCTCGCCGCGATACTCGTGATCGGTTTGTCCACCGGATAATTCGATCCCCAGATCAGTCGTTGCGCACCGAAGACGTCGAACGCGTGATGCAGCAGTGGCGCGGTGCGGTCCAGTAGTTGGGCCACCGGGGTCGGATGCCCGCGCGGCGGCACCGGATGGCCGAGGATCGGCATCCCCAGCCCACTCACCTTGGCGACCACATTCGGGCAGGTCGCAAGGGTCGCGACGGCATCGCGCCAGCGCCCGAACAGATCGGCGCGCTGGGTCGGGGTCGTGCCGGTGTGCTTACCGATCGGCCCGAAGATGCCGGCCGGGGTGCCCAGGTGGTTGAAGACGATGGTGACCTCGGGATACCGGCGGGCCAGTGCGGTGACCTCCGGGATCTGATGGGAGTACACCCACGCCTCGAAGGACAACCCGCGTTCGGCCAGCACCGCGAAACCGTCCAGGAACGCGGTACTCGACAGTGCCCCTTCGTATTTGCAGAACGGCCGCACCCCCGGATCGGGATGGTGGGCGACCATGGTCCGGACGCCGCGGAACCGCGGTGAGGCGGCCTGATGCGCGTCGATGAGTTCGGCGAAGCCGGGTGCGGCCGGATTACCACCGCCGATGATCGCGCCGAGTTCGGGCCCGTCGCCGCCGAGCGGCAGATCGGCCACCCACCGCGTCTCGGCGGCCTTGGCATCGCGCCCGCGCCCGGACCATTCGACCTCGATATGGGTCAGCGCCCGCACCGGAACGCCGTCGGCGTCGGCCCGATAGTCCGCTGGCAGATACGGGCGCATATAGGCGTCCGGAACTCCGACGAAGTCGCGATCGCGCCGGGGCGCCAGCTTCGAGGCGGTGTCGATGGATACCGGCACGAACCGCATCAGCTTGGCCAGCAGACTGAAATCCCTTGGCGTGGTGAACGGGTCCCATTGGTGCACATGTGCGTCCACGACGTCGATGTCGGCCAGATCCATGGCCGCATTGTCACACGATCACCGGCGAACGCGCGGGAGATCAGCATCCGGTCTAGACATTGCGGCGATACTGCCCGCCCACGGTGAAGAAGCAGTCGGTGATCTGCTGCAGCGTGCAGACCCGGGCGGCGTCCATCAGCACTTCGAAGACGTTGCCGTCGCCGCGCGCGGCGGCCTCGAGCCGGGCCAGGGCCGCTTCGGCCGCATCGCGATGATCGGCGATGAAACCCTCGGTGCGGGTCAGCTGGGATTGTTTCTCGGTCTCGGTACCGCGCGCCAGCTCGAGCTCCTGATGGGCCTCGCCGTTCGGATTGCGGAAGGTGTTGACGCCGATGATCGGCAGGCTGCCCTCGTGTTTGCGCTGTTCGTAGCGCATGGACTCATCCTGGATCCGACCGCGCTGATAGCCGGTCTCCATCGCGCCCAGCACCCCGCCGCGTTCACTGATCCGCTCGAACTCGACCAGCACCGCCTCCTCCACGAGGTCGGTCAGCTCGTCGATGATGAAGCTGCCCTGCAGCGGATTCTCGTTGGCCGCCAACCCCCATTCCTTGTTGATGATCAACTGGATGGCCAGGGCGCGGCGCACCGACTCCTGGGTGGGCGTCGTCACGGCCTCGTCGTAGGCGTTGGTATGCAGGCTGTTGCAGTTGTCGTAGATGGCGATCAGGGCCTGCAGGGTGGTGCGGATGTCGTTGAAGTTCATCTCCTGCGCGTGCAGCGACCGCCCGGAGGTCTGGATGTGGTACTTCAGCTTCTGGGAACGATCGCCCGCACCGTACTTGTCGCGCATGGTGATCGCCCAGATCCGCCGCGCCACCCGGCCGATCACCGAATACTCCGGATCCATACCGTTGGAGAAGAAGAACGACAGATTCGGCGCGAAATCGTCGATATCCATCCCGCGCGCCAGATACGCCTCGACATAGGTGAAGCCGTTGGCCAGCGTGAAGGCCAGCTGGCTGATGGGATTGGCCCCCGCCTCGGCGATGTGATAGCCCGAGATCGACACCGAGTAGAAATTGCGAACCTGGTTGCGCACGAACCATTCCTGGATGTCGGCCATCATGCGCAGACTGAATTCGGTGGAGAAGATGCAGGTGTTCTGGCCCTGATCCTCCTTGAGGATGTCAGCCTGCACGGTGCCGCGCACGGTGGACAGGGTGGTGGCGCGGATCTTCGCGGCCTCCTCGGCATCGGCCTCGCGCCCGTTGGCCTCCCGGAACCCCTCGAGTGCGCGGTCGATCGCGGTATTGAGGAAGAAGGCCAGGATGGTCGGTGCGGGGCCGTTGATGGTCATCGAGACCGAGGTGGTCGGCGCGGCCAGATCGAAGCCGTCGTAGAGGGCTTTCATATCGTCGACCGTCGCGATCGACACACCCGAGGTGCCGACCTTGCCATAGATGTCGGGCCGCGGTGCCGGATCGTGGCCGTACAGGGTCACCGAGTCGAACGCGGTCGACAAGCGCTTGGCTTCGGAATGTTCGGAGAGCACCTTGAAGCGCCGATTGGTGCGGAATGGATCGCCCTCACCGGCGAACATCCGGGCCGGGTCCTCGTTATCGCGTTTGAAGGGGAAGACCCCACCGGTGTAGGGGAAGTAGCCGGGCAGATTCTCCGAGCGCAGGAACCGCAGCAGCTCACCGTGATCGGTGAAGCGAGGCAGCGCCACCCGCGGAATCGAGTTGTCGGACAGGGTGGTTCGGCGTAGCTGGGTGCGCAGCTCCTTATCGCGCACCTTGACGACCTGTTCGGTACCCCGATAGGACTCCGCGAGCTCGGGCCAGGCGCCCAGCAGGACGGCCGAATCGGGGGCCAGCTGTGCGCGGGCCCGGTCCAGTAGTGCGGTCACCTCGGATTCGGTTGTTTCGCTGCTGGATTCGGCTTGTAGTTCGGCGAGCACCTGCTCGAACCGCTGCACCTTCTGCGCCGCCCGCACCTGCCGCACCGTCTCGGCGTGATAGCCGCGCACGGTTTCGGCGATCTCGGCCAGGTAGCGCGTCCGGTTGGGTGGGATGATCCGGGCGAACCGGGTCGAGGCCCGGGTCTGCACCCTCGGCAGCACACCCTCCTGCAGCGGCAGGCCGTGGGCCGCGAGCTCGGCCGCCAGATGCTGGTAGAGGGCGGTTACGCCGTCGTCGTTGAAGGTCGCCGCGCTGGTGCCGAAGACCGGCATATCCTCCGGCGCGGAATGGAAGGCCTCACGGTTGCGGACCAGCTGGCGCGATACGTCGCGCAGTGCGTCCTCCGCGCCGCGGCGCTCGTATTTGTTGATCGCCACCACATCGGCCAGATCGAGCATATCGATCTTCTCGAGCTGTGAGGCGGCGCCGAATTCCGGTGTCATCACATACATCGCGAGATCGACATGGTCGATGATCGCGGCATCGCCCTGGCCGATGCCGGGGGTCTCCAGGATGATCAGATCGAATCCGGCCGCCTTGCAGGCCATCAGCATGTCATCGATATTGGTCGGCAGTTCGTGGGCGCCGCGAGTGGCCAGCGACCGGAAGTAGATGTGCTCGCTGTCGAGGGAGTTCATCCGGATGCGATCGCCCAGCAGCGCCCCGCCGCCACGCCGGCGGGTCGGGTCGACCGCGAGGATCGCCACCCGCAGTTTGTCCTGCTGATCGGTGCGCAGCCGGCGCACGAGTTCGTCGGTGAGTGAGGACTTTCCGGAGCCGCCGGTGCCGGTGATGCCGAGCACCGGGACGGTGCGGGCGGCGGCCGCGGCACGCAGCTGTTCCAGGTCCGCGGCCGGGAGGGCGTCGGCCTGCAGTGCGGTCAGAGTCCGGGCCAGGGCGAAACGTTCACCGCTGAGCACCGATTCGATGACCGCCGGTTCGGTGGACAGATCCACATCGCAGGTCTTGATCAGTTCGTTGATCATGCCGGGCAGGCCGAGTTGCTGACCGTCCTCGGGGGAGAAGATCCGGATCCCGGCATCGGAGAGCCGCCGGATCTCCTCGTCGACGATCACGCCGCCGCCACCGCCGAAGATCTTGACGTGCCCGGCCCCGGCCTCACGCAGCGCGGTCGCCAGATATTCGAAGTATTCGACATGCCCGCCCTGATACGAGCTGATCGCCACACCCTGCACATCCTCGGTGAGGACCGCGTCGACGACCTCGTGCACCGCGCGGTTGTGGCCGAGGTGGATCACCTCCGCGCCCTGGGCCTGCAGGATGCGGCGCATGATGTTGATCGCCGCATCGTGACCGTCGAACAGGGCGGCCGAGGTGACGAAGCGGACGGGGTGGACCGGTGTGTGCAGCTCGGCCATGTAGTCCTCCGGCGGATCGGGTGTCCAGGAAAGCTGGACGGCAAATACTAGGACGTCAAAGTAACAGCTTATCGTGGCACGGGCCACCCCGGCTACCCGCTGACCTGCCTTCTTTTTACCGGATTCAAACCCGGGTGAGCCAAAGTAGCGACTTTCGGACGCGGCGTGGCTTGTATGAGTTCGTCCTGACCCCGAGAAAACGAGGAACGACCCATGGGGCCGACTGTTGCCCGGATAGCCGCTGCCGTTGTGGCAGTGGGTGTATCGGGGTTGGCAGCCCCGATCGCGCACGCCGATCCCACCCCCCTCAGCGGGCTGTTCGCGCTGTCGCCGGGGGTTTGTGCGAATGGTTCGGTGACCGGAAGCTTCTTCCGGATGATCCTGCCGACCGGCGACGCCGGCGGCCCCTATCTGCAGAACAGCGATTCGCGGTGCAGTGATCAGACGGTCACGCCGCTGTCGGCGGGCAGCGACGGCGGCCTCATCAGCGGCAGCTATCAGTCCCAACCGGCCGCGGCCTTCGACGGCGCCGGCAATGCCCGCTCCGGCCGGGTGACCACCCC
>JAFMQT010000295.1 GCA_017354515.1 Nocardia sp.
GTGACCTCGGAGGTACCGCCGGCGATCGCCATACCGCGCGCGCCCATCGCCAGCTGGACCGCGATCGCCGCGGGGCCGTCGGTGAAGGCCGCCTCCGGGCCCAAGAGCGCGGTCCAGATCGACGCGAGCTCATTCATGTGCTCGGCCAGCCGCAGCTTGGTGATGTTGCCTTCCGGCCCGGGGCCGCTGCCCTCGATACTGCGTACCGCGCGGCGCAGATTGAGCAGCCGGATCGCGTGGTCATCGGTGAGGAAGTTGCCGACTCGCACCCGCGCGCCGGCGAGCCGGTCGGAATACTTCTCGACCTGCGGCAATAGCGCCTTGGGGTCCAGTCCCGGAGTTCCGGCGCCGCCGCCGATGCTGACCCGCTCGTTACCGAGCGTCGCGCGGGCCACGGTCCAGCCGTTGTTCACCGCCCCGACCACATCCTCGTCGGGTACGAAGACGTCGTTGAAGAACACCTCGTTGAATTCCGAACCGCCGGTGATCATCCGCAGCGGCCGCACCTCGACGCCGGGCGCCTTCAGATCGATCAGCACGGTGGTGATGCCCGCATGTTTGGGAGCGTCGAAATCTGTTCGTACGGTGGCCAATCCGCGATGGCAGAAGTGGGCGCCGCTGGTCCACACCTTCTGTCCGTTGATCTTCCAGCCGTCCTCGACCCGGGTGGCCCGGGTTTTCACCGCGGCCGCGTCCGAACCGGCGCAGGGTTCGGAGAACAGCTGGCACCACAGCTCTTCCCGGCGCAATGCCTTATCGACGAAACGTTCGATCTGGGACGGGGTTCCGTGCTGGATGAGGGTCAGGATCACCCAGCTGGTGATGCTGTAGTTCGGGCCCTTGATTCCGGCGGCCCCGAATTCCTGATCGATCACCAGCTGTTCGACCGCGTCGGCGGCGCGGCCGAAAGGCTTGGGCCAGTGCGGCATCACATATCCGGTGGAGATCAGCTTGTCGAGTTGATCGGGCTTGTCCAGCGCGGCGATCTCGGCGGCGTCCGCGCGCACCGAAACCCGCAGTTCCTCCGCGGAGGCCGGCAGGTCCAGGCTGTTGGCGCGGCTCACCCCGGCCGCGGACAGCTCGTAGACATCGGCGGCCGGGCCGTCGCCGCCCAGCACCGCTTTCAGCGCCATCGCCCGGCGCAGGTGCAGATGGGCGTCGTGTTCCCAGGTATATCCGATACCGCCGTGGACCTGGATATTCAGTTCGCTGTTGCGCTGATATGCCGGAAACGCCGCCGCCGCGGCCGCCGCTGCCATCAGCTCGAATCCCTTGTCGTCCTCGCCGGCGGCGCGGGCCGCGTCCCACACCAGCGCGATCGCCGATTCGGCGGCGACGAGCATATTGGCGCAGTGGTGTTTGACCGCCTGGAAGGTGGCGATGGTGCGGCCGAATTGTTCACGCACCTTGGCATATTCGACGGCGGTCTCGACACAGTCGCTCGCGCCGCCGGCGGCTTCCGCGGCGGTGAGGGTGCGGGCGTAGGCGACCGCGGCCTTGCGGGCGCCGGGCAGGATATCGGCCGCGGTGACCGCGACCGAGTCGAGGGTGACCTTGGCGCAGCGGCGGGACGGGTCGAGGTTCTGCGGAATCTCGATCGAGACGCCGGCGCGGTCGCGCTCCACGACCAGGACATCGTCACCGGCCGCGAGCAGCAGCAGATCGGCCTGCCCACCGCCCAGCACGACACCCGCGGAACCGTCGGCGGCGCCGCCGGTTACGGTGATCGCGGTGTCCAGGCCGAATCCGGCGGTCTTGGTGCCGTCGATGAGTCCCGGTAGCAGACGCGTGCGCTGATCGGTGTCACCGGCGTGGTCGATCAGCGCCGAGGCGACCACCGTAGGCACGAACGGTCCGGGTGCGACGGCGCGCCCCAGCTCCTCGATCACAACGACCAGTTCGGGCAGTCCGAAGCCGGATCCGCCGAACTCCTCGCCGATATGCAGTCCCAGCCAGCCCAATGCGGCGAGTTGGTCCCAGAACGGCGGCCGGCCCTCCTCCGGGGCCTCCAGCAGGTCGCGGGCGGCCGCGCGGGCGCGCTGTGAATCGAGGAATGACCGCGCCACCTCGGCGAGGGAGCGATGGTCGTCTGTCAGCGCAATTGCCATGGGGCACCTTCCGATTCCACTATCCAGTGAGCCTTCCGGTATGTGTTACGGTGTATACCGGATCCGGCTTGCCCTCATGGTAATTCGGGATTTTGGCGCGCGGTGCGTTTCAGGTCGATTCCCTTTACGCCGTACGTCGGCTCCCGGTGGGCGTCAGCGATTTCAGCGCCGCCACCTCGATATCGCGGCTGATCGCGGCGATCTCGTCCGGCACGTGCGACAGGGCGATATTCATCGTGAATCCCATCGGCCCGTCCAGCGGCCGCATGAAATCGTCGTAGTGCATGGGCACCACGGTGGCCGGGCGCAGCGCGGTCAGGATGCGCCGCCAATAGTCCCGGGTCACCGAACGTCCGGCGATCCCGGCCAGGAAGATATCCACATCGCGGTGCCGGACCGCGTCGTCGATGAGGTCGGCACTGCCCTGGTGGTAGATCTGTATGCCCGCGACCTCGATGTGGATACCCCACGTCTGTCCGCAGCCGTAGGCCAGCGGCGCCAGGCCCGACAGCGATTCGCAGCTGGTATCGCCGGGGGAGGGAATGCTGGTGCCGAACGGGATCTTCGAATGCACACTGGGCACGAATGTCACGGTGAACGGGCCCAGTTCGTAGCGTTGATACGGCTCGGCCACCACGCCCCGGTCGGCGAGTCCGTGCAGCGCCATCAGATTGCGGACCGACCGCGATCCGTAGACCGGGCAACCGAACCGCCGCGCGATCTCCGGCGCGTCCAGGGCATGATCCCAGTGCCCGTGTCCCACAGCGATTCCCACGACCTCGCCCAGGCCGGGCAGGAAGCGGTCGACCGCGGCCGGATCCGGCAGCGCGGTGCGCCGCAGCGCGACGCTCGACAGCGGTACCCGGGTCAGGAATGGATCGATCAACAGGGTTGTGCCCTGGAAGGTCATCCGGTACCCGGCGGTGCCGAGCCACTCCAGTTCCAGACCGTCCGGCAACGCCAGGTGCCGGGCTTCGAGTTCGCTCAGTGCCTGGGCGTCCTCGTGATCGCGTGCGCTCTTGCGCAGCAGATACCGGGCATAGTCCGCGGTGTGCCGGAGCGGGTCGAGAACAGTCGAGAGGTCGGGCATCGCACCATTCTGCTCGATGGTCGCCACAAAGGCACCGCGACCGTAGCGAGGTGACCGGAGGAGGCAGCTTGCGTCACCACGGAGGTCGCCTCGCGGAGGTCGCCACGAAGGCACCGCGACCGTAGCGAGGTGACCGGAGGAGGCAGCTTGCGTCACCACGGAGGTCGCCTCGCGGAGGACGCTACAAAGGCACCAGCTATGGCCGCTCGTACAGTCCGTCGATTCGTGCGCGGGCGGTCGCCCGGGCGGCCTCGAGCACGAGCTTGGGCCGGGCCTGGTCCACCGCCTTACCTGCCAGTGTGTCCAGCGGTTCGGCCAGTGCGAACAGTTGGAAGACGTAGCGGTGCGGGCCGTGTCCGCGGATCGGCGCCGGGCCCATGTAGCCGCGCCCGAGCATCGAACGCAGGATCCGCACTCCCGGCTCGCTGGTTCCGGCCTGTAAAGCGTTGGCGGGCAGCTGATTCAGCGAACCGTCGAGCAGCGCCGCGCAATGCAGGACCGGCTTCGGCATCGGTACGTCGACATCCTCGACGACCAGGAGATACTGTGCGGTGCCTTCGGGTGCGCCACTCCAGCTCAGGGCCGGGGAATGGTCACGCCCGCCGACCCGCTTGGACGCGTGCGCGATGTCGAGATGGGCATCGTGCTCGAAATCCGGGCTGGTGAGCGAGAATTCGGTACCGTTCGCGAGACCGGGCCGGTTCCACGCCAGGCCGGTCTCGCCCGCGCGGCGTCCGGCGAGCAGTTTTCCGATGATTGCCATGGCAGATCTCCTGTGGATGCGGGAATTACAGTGCGCCGACCCACTTCTCGGTGGTGATGACTTCGGCCTGCTTGGGGAATACCTTCTCCAGCAGGACCCGGTGTACTTCCTCGTCGGTGTCCGCGCAGGCGTCCGAGAGCACGGTGAGCCGATAGTCGAGGTCGGCGGCCTGGCGCAGGGTCGAGAGCACCACACCGCTGGTCGAGATACCCGCCAGCACCAGGGCATTGGCGTCGTAGCCGCGCAGCAGCACCTCGAGATCACTGCCGGCGAAGGCGCTGACCCGGCGCTTGACCGCGACCGGCTCATCGGGCCGGGGCTCGAGCGCGGAGGTGATCTGGGTATTCGGATGGTCCTGATGCATACCGTCGCCCCTGGACGACGCGGCGCTGAACGCGATATTGGTCGCGGCGACCTCCGGATAACCCGGCCGGAACGCCACCCGCACGAAAATCACCGGAATCCGGTGCGCACGTGCCGCGGTGACGGCTCGGTCCGCGGCCTCGACGACGCCGGACTCCTTGACGCGCTCGACGATGCCGTGCTGGAAGTCCATAACGAGTAGGGCGGGTCGGATATCGGACATGGGTGCGCACTTCCTCGGGTCGGAGTTCGATCGGCGACCAGAGCCTACTGCCGTCCGCGCCGGGCGGCACCGGACCGGGGTGCGGCTACGTCGAATCGACACCCGAGCCTAGCAATTGCTTGGTTGGTATCCGTAGGGTAGCGGTGTGTAGGGCGTTCGTACTCGAGGAGATATCGCAATGGAGCGTTTCGCAGATCGCCGGGTTCTGATCACCGGCGCCGGATCCGGTATCGGCCGTGCCACGGTGCATCGGATTCTGTCCGAGGGCGGCACGGTGGTGGCCGCCGATATCAGTTCCGCCGGTCTGGCGGAGACGGCGAAGCAGGCGGGCGCCGGCGAGGCGGAGCGGCTGACATCGGTCACCATCGATATCGCGGATGAGGATTCGGTGCGTGCGGGTGTGGCGAGCGCGCTGGAAACCCTGGGCGGTCTGGACGCGCTGGTCAATGCCGCCGGAATTCTGCGATCGGCGCACACACACGAGTTGTCGCTGGCGGACTGGAATCAGGTCATCGCCACCAATCTCACCGGAACTTTCCTGATGAGCCGCGAATCGCTGCCGGCACTGCTCGACAGCGGCCGCGGGGTGATCGTCAACTTCGCCTCCACCTCAGCCTATTTCGCCCATCCGTATATGGCCGCGTACGCCGCGTCCAAGGGCGGCATCATGTCGATGACGCACGCTCTGGCCGTCGAATACGCCAAGCAGGGGCTGCGCGCGGTGGCGGTGGCGCCCGGCTCGATCTCGACCGATATGACCACCGGGCGCGGCCCCGGCCTGCCCGAAGACAGTGACTGGGCCCTGTTCGGGAAGCTGATGCCGCTGCTCGGAGACGGTTTCGCGGACCCGGGCGTGGTCGCGGGCGTGGTCGCGATGCTGGCCTCCGACGACGGCGCCTTCATCACCGGCACCGAGATCCGCATCGACGGCGGCACGCACGCCTGAGTTCTGATCGCCGGTCCCGTGAAATCGGTGACCGGCGATGAGAACGTGTTCTAATCTGCTGGCGGAACCGAATGCAGGAGGATGAATATGGCGGCGGTCGATCCGGTCGCGTCGGAGCAGATCCGGGCGCTCAAATACCGCTATCTACGCACCCTGGACCTACGCAAGTGGGACGAATTCGGCGACACCCTCACCGCGGACGCGCAGGCCGACTACGGCTCGCCGTCGGGTGGTGAACCGCTGAGCTTCCGGGGCCGCGACAAGATCGTCGAGTACATGAGCGGCGCCATCACCGGCACCATGATCACCTCGCACGTGTGCACCCACCCAGAGATCACCGTCGACGGCGACAATGCCTCCGGCAGTTGGTGTCTCGAGGATACGGTCATCGTTCCCGAATACGGGGTGATGATTCGCGGCGCCGCCTACTACCACGACACCTACCGGCGGGAAGCCGATGGTGCGTGGCGCATCGCGAGCACAGGATATCAGCGCACCTACGAGGCGATGATCCCGCTGGCTTCGATCGAGGGTTTCACCCTCACCTCGAGCATGTGGGACCCGAGTGTCGGGCATTGAGGCGAATCCGGTGTCACGCACGCCC
>JAFMQT010000650.1 GCA_017354515.1 Nocardia sp.
GATCAGCGGCGGCTCGATCGGCACCTCGTCGATCTCGGGATGGCGGCGGTACCAGTCCTCGACGCGCAGTCGTTGCGACAGGAACTCGACCACGCGCGGATACAGGTACCCCTCGCCGCGGGCGTTGAGCCGGGCCTGGTCACGCAGTGCGCCGACCAATACCTCGAGTCCGTCGCGGAAGGCGTCGTCGCCGAAATCATCGAGCCCGGTGTCCGCGACGGCCGTAGCCATCAGTTCTTTCGCGGTGGGCATATCTGGTCATCCCATCCACTGTCCGCCGGCGACGTCGATGGTCTGCCCGCACAGATAGCTGGCGGCATCGGTGGCCAGGAACGCCACCATATTCGCCGCCTCCTCGGGCAGCGACGCCCGGCCGAGCTGCACCTGCTGGGTGATCGCCTCGGCGACCGCGTCCCGGCCGTGGCGGTCGGCATCGGTGCGGGGATCGAGCACGTAACGCCGCATCTCGTCCTTGAGCATGATCCCCGGCGCCACACCCAGCACATTCACCCCGCGCAGCGCGACCTCGTGCGCCAGGTTGCGGGTGAAGCCGATGACACCGGCCTTACAGGAGTTGTAGACGACCAGCCCGCGCTGCTGAATGCGCCCACCGACCGATCCGATATTGATGATCTTGCCCGAACCCTGCGGCAGCAGGAATTCCAAGGCGGCGTGCGCGCCGTACATCATCATGGTCAGACTGCCCATGACGGTGTAATCGATCTCCTCCTTGGTGTGCCGTTCGAACGGCCCCGAGGCCACCATCACCGGATTGTTGACCATGATGTCGAGTCCGCCCAAGGCCTCGTGCGCCTCCCGCACGGCGCCGTGCACCTGATCCCAGTCCGACATATCCGCGCGCAGCGCAACGGTTTTCACGCCCCAGCGGGCTTCGATCTCACCGGCGCGGCGCTCGACCTTCTCCAGGGTTCGCCCGATCAGCGCCACATCCGCGCCCAGGCCGGCGAGACGGTTGGCAATGGCCCGGCCCAGTCCGTCGCCGCCGGCACCGGTGACGAAGGCCTTCTTCCCGGACAGATCCATCAGCTCGGTGACCCGCTTATCGATGATGTGCTCGGGTAACCGGTCGAATCCCAGAATCTGCGCCCAGTCCTGCTCATCGTTATCCGACATCGCAACTCCTTCGTCCTCATCTCCGGCGATCGGATATCCGGAAATCGGGCATACCGGCCCGGCATCACTGCGGGCCCGCGCTGCTCCCCCTCTCGACGGTAAAGCGGCGTTCTGTGATCTAGGTAATACAGATCTCGTACTCTGGCCATAACGATTCTTTATCTCAGCGACACGGACTCTCAGATGGACACACACCGGCTCAAGTACTTCCTGCAGATCGCCGAGGAAGGATCCATCACGCGCGCCGCACGCGTGCTCGGGGTCGCCCAGCCCGCCCTCAGCCGGCAGGTCCGGCTGCTCGAGGAGGATCTCGGAGTCGCGCTGTTCCGGCGCACCCGCCGCGGCGTCGAACTGACCGAGGACGGCGAACGGCTGCGCGATGCGGCCTCGGCACCGCTACGCCAACTCGAATTGGCCGTGCAGTACGCTGCCTCGCCGCTCGCCCGGTTGCGCCGCGGGGTCGTCCTCGGCATCCTCGAGACCGCCGTCGACGTCGTGGTGGCGCCGTTGCTGACCATGCTGAGTGCGGTATTTCCCGATATCGGATTCTCGGTCACCATCGGCAGCACCGACCAGCTGGTCGAAGCCATGCATCGGGGAACCGTCGATATCGCCCTGATCAATCCGCTGCGCGATGATCGAGTCTTCTACCGCGATCTACTGAGCGAGGAGCTGATGCTGGTCGGCGGTCCCGATTCGGGTCTGGAAGCCGATCGCCCGGTACCGTTCTCGCGGCTGGCCGAGCTTCCGCTGATCGTTCCCCGCTCCCGGACCGGCATCGGCGGCATCCTCGAAAACACCGCCCTGCGAACGAAACTCACCCTTCGGACCCGGACCGCCACCGATTCGGTACGGGTGGCCACCCACCTCATCGCCGCAGGTCAGGCGCACGGCATCATGCCGCTGTCGGCCTGCTCGGTATCGGTGGGTACCGGGGCATTGCGATACGCGCCCGTCAGTGAACCGGCTCTCGATCAGCGGGTCGGGATCGCCGCCTCGGCGCAACTGGACCTGCCCCG
>JAFMQT010000651.1 GCA_017354515.1 Nocardia sp.
TACCGGAACGAGTACCTGGAGGTTTGCGTTGTCCGTTGGTCCGGCCAGTCCGGCGCGTCCGGCACCGAGCGCGTACGCGTCGATTCCGCACGCGGTGGAGCGGGCGCTGACCACCTTCTTCGAAGGGCGCCGCGAACTGGCCACCGAACTCGGCCCGGTCTTCCTCGCCTCCACCGCCGCCCTCGAGGACTTCGTGCTGCGCGGCGGCAAACGGACCCGGCCCTCGTTCGCGTGGACCGGTTGGCTGGGCGCCGGCGGCGACCCCGCAGGGGAACAGGCCGGGGCGGTCCTGACCGCGTGCGCGGCACTCGAACTCGTGCAGGCCTGTGCGCTGATCCACGACGACATCATCGACTCCTCCCGGACCCGGCGCGGATTCCCGACCGTGCACGTCGATTTCGAGGGTCGCCACCGCGATCGTGACTGGGGCGGCGACTCCGCGCATTTCGGCGTGAGCGTGGCGATTCTGATCGGTGATCTGGCGCTGACCTGGGCCGACGATATGATCGCCGAATCCGGTCTGGATCCGGCCGCCCGGGCGCGATTCGACCCGGTGTGGGCGGCCATGCGCACCGAGGTGATGGGCGGGCAGTTGCTGGATGTCCACGGTGAGGCCGGGGCCGACGATTCGGTCGAGGCCGCGATGCGGATCAACCGCTACAAGACCGCCGCCTACACCGTCGAGCGGCCGCTGCATCTGGGCGCTGCCCTGGCCGGGGCCGACCCGGAGCTGATCGCCGCGTACCGGGAATTCGGGACCGATATCGGCATCGCCTTCCAGTTGCGCGACGATCTGCTCGGCGTTTTCGGCGATCCCGCGGTGACCGGCAAACCCAGCGGTGACGATCTGCGTGAAGGCAAACGCACGGTGCTGATCGCCGAGGCATTGCGCCGCGCCGACGCCACCGATCCGGCCGCGGCCGCCGAACTACGCGCGGCGCTGGGCACCGACCTCAGCGATGAGCAGGTCACGCGGCTGCGCCGGGTGATCAGTGACCTGGGCGCGGTCGCGGACGTGGAGCGCCGGATCACCGAACTCACCGACCGCGGCCTATCGGCCCTGTCCGGCAGTTCGGTGCGGCCCGAGGCCGGTGACCGCCTGCGGGAGATGGCGCTCGCGGCGACGCGGCGCGTCGCATGAGGATTGTCGAGGGCCGTACCGATCGGATCGTCGTGGTCGGCGCCGGACTGTCCGGGCTGGCGGCCGCACTGCATCTGACCGCCGCCGGACGCACCGTGACCGTCCTCGAACGCGAGGATTGTCCCGGCGGCCGGGTCGGGACCTATCGCGGCCCCGACTACGAGATAGATTCCGGGGCAACGGTTCTGACCCTGCCGGCCCTGATCGACGAGGCCCTGGCCGCCGTCGGCTCCGACCGCGCGGCGCACGATCTGCGCATCGTGCCGGTGGATCCGGCGTACCAGGCGCGCTTCGCCGACGATTCGGTCATCCGGGTGTATTCGGACCCCGGCACCATGTCGGCCGAGGTACGCCGCACCTGCGGGGCCGAGCGGGCACGGCGGTATCTGCGGCTGCGGAGCTGGCTGGAGAACGTCTACACCGCGGCCTACGACCAGTTCATGGACGCCAACTTCGATTCGCCGGTGGATCTGGTGCGCCGGCCCGCCGCCCGCGCGGCCCTCGCGGATCTGGTTCGGCTCGGCGCGTTCGGGCGGCTGGGCCCGCGCGTGAACCGGATCCTCGATGATCCGAAACTGGCGCGGCTGTTCACCTTCCAGGCCCTGTACGCCGGGACCGCACCGGCGCAGGCATTGGCCGTCTACGGCGCGATCCCGCATATGGACACCTCGCTGGGGGTGTACTTTCCGATCGGCGGGATGCGCGCGATCGCCGCGGCGCTCGCGGGCGCCCTCACCGCGGCGGGCGGCCGGCTGGAACTGAACCGCGAGGTCACCGGGGTCGAGTACGACGACAACCGGGCCACCGGGGTCCGCACCGGAGACGGCCGCGTCATCGAGTGCGATGCCGTGATATTGACCGCCGATATCGGATCGCTGGACCGCTTCGGGATCCGGCGCCGCCGGCCGGTGCGCGCGGCGCCGTCCGCGGTCGTGGCCCACGGGACCATACCCGCCGAGATCGCCGCGCGCTGGCCGCTACAGGCCCACCACACCATCGATTTCGGGCAG
>JAFMQT010000296.1:0-4560 GCA_017354515.1 Nocardia sp.
TCCCCAGGCCGCCACCGCCGGGCGCTTTCCCGCTGCCCTTCATGGCCAGGCCTTTCCCGGCAGCGGCGGCACCCGCCGCGGCGGCGCCGGTTGCGGCGGCGGTCGCGGCCGGCTTCTCGGTTTCGGTGGGGGCCTCGGCGATCGGTTCGGGCTCCGGCTCGGCCTTGGGCTGCTGGATCACCTTCAGGTTCTCTGACAGCTTGTCCGCCTCGACCCGGTCGATGGACTGCAGCATCAGCTGCGCCACATCGACCACTTCCACGCCCTGGCCGACCTCACCGGAATCCTTCCGGGCGGTGACGCCGTCGGTCAGCATGACCCGGCAGAACGGGCAGCCGGTGGCGATCATGGACGGTGCGTTACCGCCGTCCAGGGTCGCCAGCGCCTCATCGGTGCGGTCCAGGTTGATCCGCTTACCGAGCTGCTCCTCCATCCACATCCGGGCGCCACCGGCGCCACAGCACATGGAACGTTCGCCGTGCCGGGGCATTTCGGTGACCTTGGCGCCGGAGGCGCTCATCAGCTCACGCGGGGCGTTGTAGATCTTGTTGTGCCGGCCCAGATAGCAGGGGTCGTGATAGGTGACCCGCTCCGACACCGGCTTGACCTGCACCAGCCGCTTATCGCGCACCAGCCGGTTCAGCAGCTGCGTGTGGTGCACGACCTCGTAGCTGCCGCCCACCTGCGGATATTCGTTGTTCAGCGCGTTGAAGCAGTGCGCACAGGTGACGACGATCTTCTGCTTGGCCTGCTTGACACCCTCGAAGACCGAGTTCAGCGTCTCGATGTTCTGCATCGCCAGCTGCTGGAACAGGAATTCGTTGCCGGCACGGCGCGCCGAGTCACCGGTACAGGTTTCCTCGGCGCCCAGCACCATGTACTTCACACCCGCGGTGGCCAGCAGTTCGGCGACCGCCTTGGTGGTCTTCTTGGCGCGGTCCTCGTAGGCGCCGGCGCAGCCGACCCAGAACAGGTACTCGTAGCCTTCGAAGGTCTCCGCATCCTTGCCGAAGACCGGAATGTCGAAGTCCAGCTCGGACATCCAGTTGAGACGGTCCTTGGCGTTCTGGCCCCAGGGGTTGCCCTTGTTCTCCAGATTCTTGAACAGACCGGCCAGCTCGGACGGGAACTCCGATTCGATCAGCACCTGATAGCGACGCATATCGACGATGTGGTCGACATGCTCGATATCGACCGGGCACTGCTCGACACACGCACCGCAGGTGGTGCACGACCACAGCACCTCAGGGTCGATAATCCCGCTGACGTCCTCACTTCCGACCAGCGGACGCTCGGCCTCACCGCGCGCGGTCTCGGAGATCTTGGCCAGCGCGGCCTCGTCCGGCTTACCCTCGGCGTCGACCAGACCGACCTCGTCGCCGCCCATATCCCGGCTACCGCCGGCCAGCAGATACGGTGCCTTGACCTGACCGTGGTCGCGCAGCGACATGATCAGCAGCTTGGGCGACAGCGGCTTTCCGGTGTTCCAGGCCGGGCACTGACTCTGGCAGCGACCGCATTCGGTGCAGGTGGTGAAGTCCAGCCAGCCCTTCCAGGAGAAGTCCTCGACCCGGCCGACGCCCAGGGTGTCGTTATCGGGGTCCACTTCCTCCATATCGAGCAGGGCGCGGCCCTTGGAGGTCATCGGCTTGAGCGCACCCAGTGCGACGCCGCCGTCGTCCTCACGCTTGAAGTAGATGTTGAAGAACGCCGCGAACCGGTGCCAGGCCACACCCCAGTTGATGTTGCGCCCGACGAGCAGCAGGAACATGCTGCCGGACACCATCTTCACGAACGCGAACACCGAGACCATCGCCACACTGGCCGGCAGCAGTTTGGCGACCTCCATGGTGAAGAAGTCGGTCCAAGCGGTGGATTCGTGATAGGTGGAGATCTTGCCGGCCTTGACCAGCACCATGCCCAGGCCCTCGACCAGGACGATCGCCTCGATGATGTAGGCGGGCACCATCTGTGAACCGCTGAAACGCGAGAGCAGTTGCGGTTTGCGCGGATGGTTCAGCTGGCGGATCGCGATCAAGGCCACGATGCCGACCACGGTCGCGATACCGAGCACCTCGTCCATCAGGTGATAGATGTGCCAGTTGCCGAAGATCGGCCAGTGGAACGTCGGATCGAAGGTTTGGCCGTAGGCCTCGAAGTAGAGGATGAATCCGGCGAGGAAGCCGATCATCACCAGCCAGTGCGCCCAGCCCACCGAACGGAACTTCACCATCCGGGTGTGGGCCAGGAATTCGACGATCATCGTCTTCAGGCGTGGGATGAACGGACGCCAGCGATCCGGGGCAGGCTGGCCGAGCCGGATGGCGCGAACCATCTTGCCGACGCCGCCGACGAATGATGCCCAAGCCACCAGGCTGAACACCACTCCAATCGTGCCCAGCGTCACTGTCAGGGCATTCATGTCGCGACCTTTCTCATGGTACGAACAAGCACTCGGCGGCGGGGCTGTTGCCGCGAGTGGTTGCAGGCATCCTAACCGGAACTAAGTTACTAGCCGGTAACTTACTTGTCCAATGGGGTCCGGAGGTAGGGCTGCCCGGTTGCGAGGCGGTTTCGCGCGTTCATACGGCCGGGTTCACGTATTGTGCTCGACTTCGAGGGGTCCGGGGTGGCGGCGGGGCCGGAAAAATTGGGAAATGTCAAGGGATTCTTGGACTTTGGCGCAATAAACCCCTTCATATTTCGCGCGGATACGTCTAGGCTCAGCAAGTTCGTTCCGTGTTCTACTTCACAATTTTCGGGAGGGCTCGCAGGTTTAAGGCCTGTTCACAGGTTCTGCGAGTGCGTGGGTTCCGGGCGAAGTGGGGTGCGGTCAAGTTGATGAGATTGGAAATCGAATGCACATCCGCAGAACGACTGCGGCCCTCGCCCTCGCCACTGCGGCGATGACGACCGCCGCAGGGGTCGCCCACGCTTCTCCCGCACCCACGACCCCCGTCGGTCCGGCCGATGCGGCGCCGGGTATCGACTATCGCACCGCCCTGGTCGGCAAGACCGTGGTCACCACGTTGAAGGGCGGTACCTTCCAGCTGGTCGACAAGCATGCTCCGGGCTCGGACCCGCGGCAGGTCCTCGACGTCAAGGATCCGAGCGGCCGAATCGCGCTCGAGATGCCGATGGACTTCCGCATCTCCGGCACCCGTATCCCGGTGAAATCGGTAGTCGAGCAGAACAGTTCGGTTCTGAAGGTGACCCCGGACAAGCCCGTCGGAGTAGATCTGCGCGCCCCGGTAGCGGCCGCGAAAGATATCGCCTCGCCGGTGGAGGATCAGCGGGCGATGGAAGACTTCGCCACCAAATTCGGACTCGCGACCGCGATCGGCGGCTTCGTGGGTACCGCGATCGGTGCGGCCATCGGATGTGTGGTCACCATCGTGGCGGGATGTCTGCCGGGGCTGCTCACCGGCGCCGGCGTCGGCGCGATCGTCGGGACCGTGATAGCGGGCGGACCGACGCTGGCGGCCGCGGGCATCGATCTGGTCCAGACGGTGCAGGCCCGCAACGGCACCACCAGGTGGTCCGATGCGGCGATGGCCGCGGCACAAGCCCCGGCGAACCAGCGACCGCCCGGACAGCGGCCGGTCAAGTAGTCCGGCACGGACCGCGCGAATGCCCGCCCCAGGTTTCCTGGGGCGGGCAATCACCGTGCGCGATCCCACCGCAGCCGGCCGGTGAAACTCACCTCTCCCAGCGGTCTGCCCAGCCGCGCGAAGGACCGTTCGGTGATGACGAACTCACCGTCCTGATCCACGCAAAGTACTGTGCTGCACCGTGTTCCGTGTTCGGTGTGGGCGACGAAGCGGGCGGAGAAGGCGCGTTCGCGATCGACGGTGAGGCCGGTGGCGGGCAGTTCGGCGTCCGGTGCGGGTCGCTGATCGGCCAACACCTCGAACAAGGCCCGCATCGGGGGCCGGCCGGTCACCGGCGTCGAATCGATCACCTCGGCGAGAGCGGTCAGACCGGTACGCACCTTGGGCCATGCCGGTGCCCCGGTGTCGGTGTGTACGGTCGCGGGACCGGGCCGCGCGACCGAGCCCAGGAGCGCGGCATTGGACAGCCCGTGCAGGCCTGATGGCAGCCGCATGGGGGTGCCGGAACCGCGATTGCTGTTCCACCACAGCGACTCCGAATCCGCGACGAGCAGGTTGTAACCGTTGTAGACATCCGGGGCGGCGGCCGTCGCGCGGGTGAAGTCCTCCGGTGTGTCCGATCCGGTCAGATAATCCATGAGCAGGGCGCCGCGTGAGCGGGCGTCGGTGCGCGGCTCCTGCGGGCCACGGACATTGGTGACGGTCGCGAACCGGCCGGATTCTGGAACCAGCCCCAGCCAGGTACCCGGCACGCCACCGGGGGCGCCCAGATCGCGACCCGCGAGCAGTCCGGGCCGTTCGGGCCACCAGCGCATCGGTGCGGTCGGGCGGGTGTAGAACTCGTCGCGATTGGCTGCGACGATCAGCCGATACCTCGGATGCGCACGCCATGCCGCCAGAACCAGGCACATGGGATCAGCATGCCTCGAGACGAGAGAAGGCCCGGCAT
>JAFMQT010000296.1:4570-6086 GCA_017354515.1 Nocardia sp.
GCGGGGCCTTCTCTGGGATCAGTGCGTGATCAGTTGGTGCGAACGCGCAGACCGGGATTGTCGGCGAGCACCTTGTTCAGCGGCTGCGCGAACAGCTGCGGGGCATCGCCGGTCAGTGCGCCGATCAGGTTCGGGATCTCGCAGATCGGGAAGTCGGCCACCGACGAGGCGCTGGAGATGCCCAGGGCCTGGGTGCCGGTCACGATCGTGCCACCCGAATCACCCGGCAGCGCACAGATATTCGCCGAGAACGACTGGGTCATATTGCGGTCGCCGACCTGAACGGTCTCGTCCACGGCATTGACCACACCGCAGCTGAATCCGGTACGCGAACCCGATTTGCAGACCGGGGCGCCGACCACCGGATTGGCCACACCGTTGACCGCGACCGGGGCGTTACCCGGAACCCGGACCAGGTTGTTGGCGAAGCGGTCTTTGGCGGCCGGAGCGATCTTCACGATCGAGTAGTCCTGCGCACCGAGGATCGACTTCTGGAAGGTGCCCAGCTGAGCGCCCACGTGACTGCCCGGTAGCAATTCGAACATGCCCGGGGAGTTCGGGCTACCGGCGGCCGGGATATTCGGGTCGCAGTGCCCAGCGGTGATGTTCACCACATTTCCGGCGCGGTCGGTGCCGTTGAATCCACTCGAGCAGACCAGTTGGGTCTTACCGGCCACCGAGGCATAGGAATCGCCACCGGCGCGCGGGGAGTTGGAGGTGGCACCGGCCACCGGCTGCACCTTCGGGTCCGACTGCGGAGGCCCGGCGGGCGCGGCGGGCATCACGATGACGTGCGCCGGATCGACGAATCCGGGCATCGGCAGGCCCGGCTTCTGCACCTGGACGGCGATGGTGTTGTTGACCTGGTCGACGATCACGCCGCGCACGGCCTGGGCGACGGCGGCCGGCTGACCGGACAGCCACTGCTGGAAGGCGCTCTTCTCATCGCGCAGCGCGCTTTGGGTCTTCGCGACATTCTTGACGGTGTAGCCAGCGGCCTGGGCGGATTTGCCGGCCTCGTCGTGACCCTGGCCGGGGGCCAGTGCCACGGTCGGGCGGCCGGCGTCGTCCATCCACGCACCGGCGAAGGTCTGCGGGAACTTGCTCTGCGCGGTCGAGGCGAAACCGCCGAGCCGCTGCGCGATATCGGCTCTCTGCAAATACTCCTGCGGCGAGATCTTCAGATCTCGCTGCACCGCCGCGGCCAGCGCGACGGGCAGATTCGGCCCCGGAGCGGGCGCCGGGTCCGCACTGGAGACCGCCGCGAGCGGACCGAGAACCAGAACCGCGGCGGAGGCGGCCACGGCCGCTGCTCGGAGGCGGGCACGCGGGGGGCGCCCCGCGACGGACGACTGTCGGATGCGTGGCAGGAGCATGAAGCGACTATATGGGGTTTGGGTCACAATGCCTACTCGTCGTGAACTTCGGCCGGGAGTCGTTATCCAGCGTTGGGCTGAACCCGCACCCTGACCTTGGAACCAAGACCGCCGCCGGACTTGGCGTTGATGTCGGCCAG
>JAFMQT010000297.1 GCA_017354515.1 Nocardia sp.
TCGCCGGCGACCAATTCGGCGCCGATCCCCAGTGGCCGGTTGGTGCGCACGTCCACCGACGGCTGCGGGCCGTTGATCGCCATGAACCGCAGGATGCGGGCCTCGTCGGAGGACAGCTGGTCCAGGATCCGGTCGTAGGCCGGATGCACGGCCTCGGTGAAGTACACATCGGCGGAGCGGGCGAGCAGATTGTCACCGCGGCGGCGCAGATCGGTGAGGGTCGGCGAGTTGACCAGGGCGCCGGCCGCATGTGGCGGCGCCACCGGATGTCCGTTGGTCGGGACGTAGCTGACGATCTCGCGCACCGAGCCTTCGGTGACACCGAGGACGCTGCGCGCGACCGACTGCAACGCCGCGCCCGTGCGTTCGGCGATCTCGGTGGAGGATTCACCGTCGATCGCGGCCTGTGCGATCTGCCGGGTCACCTCGAAACCGGTGCCGACCGCCCACTGACTGCCGCGCACCGCGGTTCCGGCCGCGAGTCCTGCCGCGCGGAAGACGCCGCGGATCATGCGGGCTTCGTTGCTGATCTGCCGCTTCTCCGCATCCGCGCTGCGCTTCACAGCGCGGGAACCGGGTCGGACCACATCCTGTCCGGTCCTGTCCTCTGTCACGTCTGTACCCCGAATATCGCCAGGTGGACTGCTGCCATCCACATACCACTGCCTCGACCAATACGCTACCTTGGACCGGCTCATAACCCGAATTGGACCCGTTTACGGAATTAGCAGTAAGGTGCGCCTGGCCGACCGGGTCGTGGAGTACCGCCCCCGGCGCGGTCACCGGTTCGTTCGGCAGGAGGCATCGTGCTGGATAGTTTGCTCGGCTTTCACCCTACGATTCTGCTCGAACTGATCACGATTCCTCTGTTCACCGGTGTCATCGGCTACATCACCAACTGGACCGGCATCCTCATGCTGTTCCGGCCACTTCGGTTCCACGGGTTTTCGATGCCCGGCCTTAAATGGCTGTTCCCCTATCTGCCCAAAAGCATTCAGGTGATACCGCTACTGCAGTACGACGGCCGGGTGGGCTGGCAGGGAATCGTGCCCTCGCGGGCGGACAAAATGGCCTCGATCGCCGTGGACAAAGGGCTGGCCAAACTGGGCAGCGTCGACGATTTCTATCGCGAGCTCGAACCCGATGAACTGGCCGCACATCTCGCCGAGAGCGCGCGGCCGCAGATTCGCGACATCGTGGAGGGCATCGCCAGGCGCGAACATCCGCAACTCTGGTACAACCTCCCGACCCGGGTCCGGGAACTGGTCCACGACCGGGTGGAGGAACAACTGCCGGATGTGCTGCGCGAGTTGACCGACGAACTCGGTTCGAACATCGAACAGCTCCTCGATGTCAAACTGATGGTGATCCGCTATTTCCAATCCCGCCCGCAGTTGCTGAACACGGTATTTCAGGTGCTGGGCGCCAAGGAGTTGCGGTTCATGCAGAACTTCGGCTTCTATTTCGGCGCGCCGATGGGTTTGGTACTGGTCGCGCTGCTGCATGTATCGCACTTGACGCCACTGGTGGTGCTGCCGGTGGGCGGTGTGATCATCGGCTGGGTGGTCAACTGGATCGGCCTGAACATGATCTTCGCCCCGGCCTATCCGAAGTGGTGGTGCCCGTGGCGTCGCGGTCTGCTGATCAAACGGCAGCCCGAAATCACCGAGGGCTACGCCGAATTGGTAGCGACCCAGATCATGACCATCGCCAATATCGGCGACGAGTTGCTCAACGGTCCGCGCTCGGATCGCACCATGCAGATCCTGGAGGACACGCTGCGCCCGGCCACCGATCGTGCGCTCGGACCGGCCCGCGGCGCCTTCAAGATGATGATCGGCAGTTCCGACTACGACACGCTGAAATCGCGATTCGTCGATGAGGCCGCCTCGCTGGCGCCGGCAGCCTTCGCCGATCCGAACTTCAACGCGCGGCAGAGTAAGCAGGTCGGGAGTTATATCGCCAAACAGATGGCGGCCCTGTCGCCGCCGGACTTCGTAGAGATGCTGCGCTCGGCGATCAAACAGGACGAATGGCTGCTGTTCGTACACGGTGGCGTGCTGGGTCTGATCGCCGGATACGCCCACCTATTGATCTTCGGAACGGAAGTGGCAAAGGTATGGATGTGAGGGGGCCCGATGACAGGCCAACCGGCGACGCCGCGGAGCAGAAACCGGAGATCGAGACCGGATTCTCCGAGGACGCGGTGACGAAGGCCTATGTCGTGGCCCAGGACACCAGCTATGCCGGCCCCGAAGCACCGGAACCGGTCTCCGGCGAACTGGTGGCGCGAGCGCCGGGTGATCTGGTGCGCGCCGAGCGGGCCGGGAGCGGCTGGGTCGGGCCCGTGCGAGCCGGCACCGGGGTAGCGAGAGTCGCGCTCGGCGCGGTCGGCGAGGCCACATCGTGGACTCTGGGCACCGCCTTCGCGGTCACCAGTACCGTGGTGCGCGGGAGTATGGCCGGTCATCCGCCGCGAGTGGTGCTCGCACGCGCCAATCACCGGCTGCGCGAATCGGTGCTGTGGGCGTTGGGGATCGACACCGCCGCCCCCGAGGCCCCGCTCGCCGCCAGCGCCCCGGGTCTGCGCGAACGCGGCGCCGAACTGCTGCGCCGCTCGGCCAGCGTGCGCGAGGACGAGGACCGCGAACATCCCGCCTTCGCGCGAATCCTGTCCGAACTGGCCCCGGACGAGGCGCGCATTCTGCGCCTGCTGTATCTGGACGGGGCCCAAGCCGCCCTGGACATCCGCCCCGGGCGCTCGGGCGCCGAACGTATCGAGGTCGGGCTGTCGCTGATCGCCGAAAGTGCCGCGGTGCGCTTCGGTGATCGGGTGGTGACCTATCTGACGAATCTGCGGCGGCTGGGCCTGATTACCGTCGACGGTGAGCGGCTGGACAACCCCGCCCGCTATCAGCTGCTGGAATCGCAGCACGATATGCGGCGGCTGCTCAAACGCGGATCCGGTGTCAAGGTCAGCCGCCGGAGCATCGCGCTGACGGCCTTCGGCGTCGAATTCACCCGTACCTGTCTGCCGGTGCCCCCGCTGGACCGGGCGCAGCAGGTCTCGGGACCGTCAGCGTAGGTCTCGGGGCTGTCAGCCCACCTCGTCGGCCAGTTCCAGCCAGCGCGCCTCGGTGCTCTCCTTCTCGGCCTGCACCTGTTTGAGTTCCGCGCCCAGGTCCACCAGTTTGTCCGGGTCGGTGGCGGCCTCGGCCAAGGCGGCGTGCAGGCGTTCCTCGCGTTCGGTCAACTTCTCCAGGGTGCGTTCGAGTCGGCCGAATTCCTTGCGGGCGGCGCGATAGGCCGCCGAATCGGTAGCGGGAGCGGCATTTCCGGCGGGGGCCGAACCCTGCGGGCGGCGCGCGGACTCGGCGCGGGCGGCGCGGCGGCGCAGATACTCTTCGATCCCGCCCGGCAGGTTGGTCAGCGCCCCATCGCCGAACAGGGCCCAGGTGGAATCGCAGATCCGCTCGATCAGATAGCGATCGTGGCTGATCACAACCATGGTTCCGGGCCAGCCGTCGAGCAGATCCTCGAGTTGCTGCAGCGTGTCGATATCCAGATCGTTGGTGGGTTCGTCGAGCAGCAGCACATTCGGCTCCGCCATCAGGATCCGGGTCAGCTGCAGTCGCCGCCGTTCACCACCGGACAGGTCCCGCACCGGCGTGCGCTGTTTGGCCGGGGTGAAGCCGAGCCGTTCGGCCAGCTGGCCGGCACTGATCTCCTTGTCGCCCAGCATGGTTCGCTCGGCGACATCCGAAACCGCCTCCAGTACCCGCATATCGGTGGGCAGATCGTCGAGTTCCTGTCGCAGCCAGCCGATTCGCACGGTCTGCCCCTGAATCCGGCGACCGGCCACCGGCTCCGCGTTTCCCGCCAAGGCCCGCAGCAGCGTGGTCTTTCCGGAACCGTTGACCCCGACCAGGCCAACGCGTTCACCGGGCGCCAGCCGCCAGGTCAGATCGCGGACCAGCTCGCGGCCGTCCGGGGTGGCCAGCGTGGCGTCCTCGAGTTCGATCACCACCCGGCCCAGGCGTTTTCGCGCGAAGGAGGCCAATTGTACGGTATCGCGCGGGGGCGGCACATCGGCGATCAACGCCTCGGCGGCCTCGACCCGGTAGCGGGGTTTGGAGGTGCGGGCCTGGGGGCCGCGGCGCAGCCAGGCCAATTCCTTGCGAGCCAGATTGCGGCGGCGGGCCTCACTGGCGTCGGCCTGGCGGGCCCGTTCGGCGCGCGCGAAAATCCAGTCGTTGTAACCGCCCTCGTAACTTTCCACCTTGCCGCCGACCACTTCCCAGGTGCGGGTGGCGACGGTGTCGAGGAACCAGCGATCGTGGGTGACGACGATCAGCGCGCAGCGCCGCGACAGCAGATGGTCGGCGAGCCACTGCACGCCCTCGACATCGAGGTGGTTGGTGGGTTCGTCCAGGACCAGCAGATCGAGTTCGCGCACGAGAGCCGCGGCGAGTGCGACCCGGCGACGTTCCCCACCGGACAGATTCGCCACCGTGGCATCCATCCCCAGGTCCGCGATTCCGATCCCCTCGAGGACGCCGCGGATTCGCGGATCGGCGGCCCATTCATGTTCGGCGACACCGTGATCGGTCGCGCCCGCAGCACCGAGCGAGTCCTCGGCCAGGCCGGCGAGCACCACCTCGCCGACGGTGGCTTCCTCCGGCAGCCGGCTGTACTGTCCGCCTCCGGGCCCGGCGCTCCAGCCGTGCTGGGTGACCACCGCCATCCGCAGCCCGTTGATCCGGCTGACCCGGCCGCTGTCGGCGTCCTCGATTCCGGCCAGGACCTCGAGCAGTGTGGTCTTACCGCCGCCGTTCAGGCCGACGACGCCGATCCGCTCGCCCTCCTGCACACCGAGGGACACCCCGTCCAGTAGCGGGGTGACTCCGAAGCTCTTGTGGACCTGCTCCAGATTGATCAGATTCGCCAAGGGGTGGGTTCCTCTTCCGGTGTCGCGGATCGGTGCGCTCACGGCGATGCGGGCTCGCGGGATTCGACGCGGGGACGACCGCGCTCGGGTCCGGCCGCACCGCTGGAAGGTTACGGCACCCGGCGACCGCGGCCCGCAGACGGTCGCGGAAGTCAGTGCGCGCCGGGACCGCTGATCACCCGGGCTCCGGGCACCGGACCGGCCGCGGTGCGCACGCTACGGCATACCCCCGCCCCCGACAGTTCCGCGGAGACCGCGACCGCGGCCTCCTCGTCGACACACAGGAACGCGCAGGTGGGTCCGGAACCGGAGACGATCCCGGCCAGTGCGCCGGCGTCCACCCCGGCCCGCAGCGTGCGCCGCAGTACCGGATTGATCGATAACGCCGCGGCTTGCAGATCGTTACCGAGCAATGGGGCCAGGTGGTTGGGATCCCCGGAGGCCAGTGCCTGCAGCAACTCCTGCGGATCTCCCAACCGCGGCGGGTTGCCCTGCTGGCGCAGCCGGTCCAGTTCTGCGAACACCAGCGGTGTGGACAGTCCGTCCTTGGCGAGGGCAAGTACCCAGTGAAAGGTGTTGCGCGACAACACCGGAAGCAGCGATTCGCCTCTCCCCCGCCCCAGCGCGGTACCGCCGTGCAGTGCGAACGGCACATCGCTGCCCAGGTCGGCGGCGAGGGTATTCAATTCCTCGCGGGACATCCCCAGATTCCACAGCTCGTTGAGGCCGACCAGGGCGGCCGCGGCGTCGGCGCTGCCACCGGCCATCCCGCCCGCCACCGGGATCCCCTTGTCGATCGAAATCTCCACCAGCGGCGCCCGGCCGGCCAGATGAGCCAGCTGAACGGCCGCCTGCCACACCAGATTGCCGCGATCGGTGGGCACCTGCGCGGCTCCCTCGCCGGTCACGGTAACCGTCAGCGAGTTACTGGGCGCGAGGTGGATGTCGTCGTGCAGGGACAGCGCCTGAAACACCGTCGTCAGCTCGTGATATCCGTCACCGCGCAGGTCACCGACCCCGAGATGAAGATTCACCTTGGAGGGTGCGCGCACAACGACCGAACGGGGTACCACCGACAACACCGGGTTAGATTATCCGGCCGCGCCGCAATCGGCTGGTTGGCCGCACGA
>JAFMQT010000652.1 GCA_017354515.1 Nocardia sp.
CGCGGGCGTGCCGGTGACCGGCACCAGCCGTTCACCCTGTGCCTGAGCCGGATTCGGCGATTGCGGCCCCGAGGGCGCGGCGGTGGCCGTCAGGGGCGGCGCGGGGGTGCCCTGGGCGGGCGTCTCCTTACCGACCACCGTGACCGTCCCGTTCGGGGCGACCAGCAGGCGCGCGGGATCCTTGGCCGGGATCATACCGAGCTCGCGCGCCCGGTCGGCCAGCACCGGCGCCGAATCGGCCGCCTCCACCTCGCGCTGCAGCGCGGCACGCTCGTCCTGGAGCTGCACATTCGCGCGGCGGGCATCGCTGAGGTGATAGCTGTCCTCGGCGGCATGTGTGGTCAGCAGCAGGGTGCCGAGCAGACCGCAGCCGAGCAGCCCGAGGATCGCCGCCACGAACGGTAGCCGTCCGCTCAGCATCGACCCCGCGCGACCGGGCAACGGCGGCAGTTTCGGTTCCTCGCCGGCGCGATTGCGCCGTCGCGCATAAGCGCGTTCGGCCGCACCGGATTTCACACGGCCGGCGCCGTGCGCTCGTCGCGGGGCGGACCTTTGCGTCCGCCGTGGTGCGTCCACCCGGGTCCGCACGCTCATATATCTGCCTCCCCTACCGGGTATCTGTCGGACTCGCCGACGCTGGCTGCCGAATCGCGATCATCACGCGGCCGGTATTCGTTCCGCGGCGCGCATGCGCACCGGTGCCGCGCGGGGATTGTGGGTGACCTCGTCCTCGTCGGCCTTCTCCGCGCCGCGGGTCAGCATCGCGAATCGTGGTCCCATACCGGGCAATTCGACGGGCAGGTCCAGCGGTGTGCGCGAGGCGCAGGCCGCACCGAAGATCTGTTTGACGACCTTGTCCTCGAGCGACTGATAGGACATGACCACGATGCGGCCGCCCACCTGCAACGCCTCGAGCGCCGCGGGCACCGCGGCCCGCAGCGATTCCAATTCGCCGTTGACCTCGATCCGCAGCGCCTGAAAGGTCCGCTTCGCCGGATGGCCGCCGGTACGCCGGGTCGCCGCCGGAATCGCGTCGTAGAGCAGTTCGACCAGTTCGGCGCTGGTGGTGAACGGGCGACGGGCGCGGCGGCGCACGATCTCGGCGGCGATCCGACCGGCGAACCGTTCCTCGCCATAGGTTTTCAGGATCCGGGCCAGATCGCCGTGGGGATAGGTATTGAGGACGTCGGCGGCGGTGAGCGGACCGGTGGGGTCCATCCGCATATCCAGCGGAGCGTCCACCGAATACGCGAATCCGCGCTCGGCCTCGTCGAGTTGCATCGAGGACACGCCCAGGTCCATCAGCACCGCGCGCACCGAATCGCGTTCCGGCAGACCGGCTTGCCGCAGTGCCTGCGGTAAGCCGTCGTATCGGGTGTGCACCAGGGTGATGCGATCGGCGTACGGCGACAGGCGCTCCCCGGCCAGCCGCAGCGCTTCGGTATCACGATCGAGTCCGATCAGCCGGATCTCGGAATACGTCCGCAGGAAATGTTCCGCGTGCCCGCCCAGACCCAAGGTGGCGTCGATCAGCACTCCGCCGGATTCGAGTGCGGGACCGAGGATTTCGTCGGCCCGTCGCAACAGAACCGGAACATGGCGCGGGTGGTCGCTGTCATGACTCACCTCGACCTCCCGGATTACTGGCTCGAATGCTTGTGACGGTCTCCGGCCAGTGCCCCGGGGTCTCTGACCGAAGCACGGCACCTGGCGTTGGGGAAGTACGTCAGGGTCCGCGTCGGGCAGAGGCCGCAGGGCACTGGCCGCCGGTCTCGGATCAGAAGATCCCGCCCAGCGACTCGTCTCCTGCCAGCGAGTAGTCCTCCTCGTGCTCGGCGAGGTAGGAATCCCACGCCTGTTTGTCCCAGATCTCCAGGAAGTCGACCGAACCGACCACGACACATTCCTTGCTGAGGTTGGCGTATCGGCGATGGTCGGCCGACAACATGATCCGGCCCTGTCCGTCGGGACGTTGTTCGTCCGTGGACGCGGCGAGAGCTCGAACGAAAGCCCTTGCCTGCGGATTGGTTCGAGAGGCCGCCGAGGCACGTCGCGCCAGGGCGGTGAACTCTTCTTTGGGATAGACGGCAAGGCTGTGGTCCTGACCCTTCGTGACCATCAACCCTCCCGCCAGCTCGTCGCGAAA
>JAFMQT010000298.1 GCA_017354515.1 Nocardia sp.
ACTACCACTTCGGCTCGAAGGAAGCGCTGGTCGCGGCGCTGATCGAGGATCGGTTCGAACCGCTGTGGGCCGAGGGCCTCGAGGCCGCCACCGCCGAACCCGGCGCCGTGGCCGTGGTGGTCGACGCGGTTCTGGAACCCTTCATCGAGCTGGCCGCGGACCCGGTGGGCCGGTTGCATCTGCGGCTGCTGGCCGGTCTGGTCCTGCGCCGGCGGCCGATGTCGTGGCAGCGGCGCTGGTTCCGGACCGAATCGTGGGCCGGTCTGCTGCCACAACTGCCGCCGGGCGAGGCCAGGCGGCGGTGGATGCTGGCCTTCGACCTGATCATCATGCGCTTCGGCAGCACCGAAGACTACGACATCGCGCCCGCCGCCGTGGCCACTCTCCGCGATTTCGTTCTCGCCGGACTGACCGCACCCGCGCATCCGAATTCCGTGACAGCCCAACCGGATACCTCTACCCAGGAGAAGTAGTGAACGATATCTTCGATCCCGTCGAGCTGGGACCGATCACCCTGCGCAACCGGCTGATCAAGGCGGCGACCTTCGAAGGCCGCACCCCCGAGGCGCTGGTGACCGATGAGCTCATCGAGTTCCATCGCGAGATCGCCGCCGGCGGCGTCGGGATGAACACCGTCGCCTACTGCGCGACCACACCGGGCGGGCGCACCGACCGCCACCAGATCTGGATGCGGCCCGAAGCGGTTCCCGGTCTGCAGCGGCTGACCGCGGCCATTCATGCCGAGGGGGCCAAGGTCAGCGCCCAGATCGGGCATGCCGGACCGGTCGCCAACGCCGCCTCCAACCGGGCTCCCGCGCTGGCGCCCACCAAACTGTGGTCGCCGCTGAGCATGAAGATGATGCGATCGCCGACCACCGAGGAGATGTCGGATCTGGTCGCCGCGCACGCCCGGGCCGCGCTGATCGCCGAGGAGTCCGGTTTCGACGCGGTCGAGCTGCACTTCGGGCACAACTATCTGGCCAGCTCATTCCTGAGTCCGCTGCTGAACCACCGCAAGGACCAATACGGCGGCGCGCTGGAGAACCGCGCCCGTTTCGCCCGCGAGATCGCGCTCGCGGTGCGCGAGGCCGTCGGGGGCCGGCTGGCGATCCTGGCGAAGCTCAACATGTCCGACGGCGTGCGCGGCGGATTCGCCATCGAGGAATCACTGCGGGTCGGTGAGTGGCTGCAGCGCGATGGCGGTCTGGACGCGCTGGAGTTGACCGCGGGAAGTTCGCTGCTCAACCCGATGCTGCTGTTCCACGGGGACGCCCCGCGCAAATCCTTCGCCAAAACCCTGCCCGGCCCGACGCGGGCCGGATTCAAGCTGGCCGGCAAGGTTTTTCTGCGGGAGTACCCCTACCACGCGACCTACCTGCTGGAGATGGCCCGCCAGTTCCGCCGTGAACTGTCGATACCGCTGGTGCTGCTGGGCGGGATCACCGACCTGGACTCGATGACCACCGCGCGCACCGAGGGATTCGAATATATGGCGATGGGCCGGGCACTGCTGCGTGAGCCCGATCTGCCGAAGCGGATCCGCGAGAATGCCGCCGCCCGCTCGATCTGCACGCACTGCAACGAATGTATGCCGACCATCTACAGCGGCACCCGGTGTGTGCTGCGGTTGGACAACGCACCCATTCCGCCGCGCTGATCGCCGGACCACCCGATGCCCGGGCCGGCGGCGTGAGAGCCGGTTCGGATCCGGGCGCGGTGTCCGCCTAGACTGTCGGCCATGGAACTGTTCCTGGATATCCTCCTGGTGATCTCCAGCATCCTGCTGGTGCTGCTGGTGCTGCTGCATCGTGCGAAGGGTGGAGGCCTGTCCAGCCTGTTCGGTGGCGGCGTGCAGTCGAGCCTGTCCGGGTCCACCGTGGTGGAGAAGAACCTCGACCGCATCACCATCTTCGTCGCCCTGCTCTGGTTCATCGCCGTGGTCGGCGTCGGCTTCGAGATCAAATACGGCCAGTAGCGCGCTCGGTGTGTGAGCCGGGGCCTCACGCCGGCGGGCCAGGGGGGATCCGGCCGTCGATATCGGTGAATCGGTACTGTGCGGCCAGATCGGCCACCCGCCAGGCCCGCCCCGTCCGGGACCGGCGATCGGGATCGGAGGCCAGCGCGACCACGGCCCGTCCGGTGAATCGCGGCGTCTCGGCCTCGTTCAGATCGAAGGTTCCCTCACCCGGCAGCGTGATCAGTCGCTTTCCTTGCGCGTCGGCCGGGACCATCTGCAACAGTTCGGTATTCACGATTCCCGGCCACAGCGACACCACAGTCACCTCGGTATCGGCCAGATCGTGGGCCATATCCGCGGTGAGCCGGTCCACTGCCGCCTTGCCGACCCCGTAGATCACATTGTGGGTGAAGTGATCGGCGCCGGGTGAGGAGATGTCGACGATCAGCCCACCGGATTCGATCAGCAGCGGCGCGGCGAAATGCGCTGCGGCGTAATGTGATCGCACGCCGATATCGAAGCCCTCGTCCCAGGCCGCGGGCGGCACCTCCCAGAACGGCTTGCCCAGCCAGCGCGCCGAGGCGGGGGAGTTGTAGACATTGTTGACCAGCACATCCAGCCGGCCGTGGTCGGCGCGCACCGTCTCCAGTAGCCGGGCCACCGCCTCGTCGTCGCGGTGATCGCAGACGAACGGCACGCCGCGCCCGCCGAGCGCGTCGATCTCGGCGACGGTCGCGGCCACCGTGCCCGGTAGTCGTCCGTGCTGGTGCGAACGGCCGGTCACGTAGACCGTGGCGCCGGCCGCACCCAGTTCCAGGGCGATCCCCTTGCCGATACCACGGCTCGCGCCGGTGACGATGGCGACCTGTCCGCTCAGTATTCCGTTCACGACTCCGGGACATTACCGTGAAACAAGAACGTGTTCTAGTAAGCGGGCTTGTAATCAGGAGGCGGAGTGGCAGCGACGCATCGGTTCGTCGAAAGCAACGGGATTCGGCTGCATATCGCCGAACAGGGTGGGGGATATCCGGTGATCTTCTGCCACGGATTTCCGCACGGCTGGTTCGTCTGGCATCGGCAACTGGCCGCGGTGGCGGCGGCCGGATATCACGCGATCGCACCCGACCTGCGCGGATACGGACGCACCGAGGTGCCCGAAGGGGCCGGACCCTGCACCAATCAGGCCGTGATCGGCGATCTGCTCGGTTTGCTCGACGACCTCGGGGCCGAGCGGGCGGTATTCGTGGGACTGGATTTCGGCGCGCAGCTGGTATGGGAACTGAGCCTGCGGGCACCGGAGCGGGTGGCCGGGATAGTGGTGCTGAACAATCCGTACGCGCCGCGGCCACCGAAGGCGCCCTCGCACTTCTGGACCCGGGCGGCCCAGCGGCACTTTCTGCACATGGCCTACTTCCAGGAGCCCGGGGTCGCCGATCGCGAGCTGGCGGGCGCGCCGCGCGAATTCCTGGCACGGGTGTATTACGCGCTCAGTGGCGCGTACCACTACCTCGATACCTGGAAGAACCCGCCCGGAATCGGCTATCTCGAGGCGCTGCCGCAGGCTCCGGAGTTGCCATGGCCGTGGCTGTCGCGGGAGGAATTCGACACGCTGGCAGCCGAATTCGAACGTACCGGCTTCAGCGGCGGGCTGGAATGGTATCGCGTCCTGGACCGCAACTGGGAACTGAGTGAGGGGCTGCCCGACACCGTCCCGGTTCCGGTGTACTTCCTCTACGGCGAGAACGATCCGGATATGGAGGGTTTCAGCGGACGCGATCCGCTGACGGTGCTGCGCGCCCATGTCCCCGATCTGCGAGCAGTCGAGATGGTCGGCGGCGCGGGACATCTCGTACAACTCGAGAGCACCGCCGCCGTGAACGAATTCCTGCTGCGCGGTCTCGCCGACGTGACCGCCGGTCGGTAATCGGGAGTCCCGCAACCGGATTCGAGTCCGGTCAGGGCAGGTGCGTGGCGGCCGCCTGGTCCAATAGCCAGGTGGTGGATTCGCTGCCGTGCGCCCCGGCCGCGGGAACATCCGCCGGCGAGGCACCCGCGACCGCCGCCGCGACCGCCTCGGCCTTGCCGGCGCCGCCCACCACCAGCACCACATGCCGGGTGCGGGCGATCGCAGGCAGCGTGAGGGTGATCCGGACGGCCGGCGGTTTCGGCGAATCGGTCACCGCGACCACGAGTTCGTGCTGCTCGGCGACGGCGTCGGTATGCGGGAACAGCGAATTGATATGTCCCTCACCGCCCATCCCGAGCAGGTGCAGATCGAATGATCCGTGCTCGGCCAGGTGGGCGTGCACCGCGGCCCCGTATTCGGCGGCGGCCTCGACCGGATCCGGGTACTCACCGTCGGAGGCCGCGGCCGGGTGCACCCGGGCCGGGTCCACCGGCACATGATCGAGCAGTGCCTGCCGGGCCTGCAGCTCATTGCGTTCGCCGTCCGCGGCCGGGACGAAGCGTTCATCGCCCCAGAACACATCCAGCCGCGAGAAATCGATCGCCCCCGGGTTCCGGCGGACCCGCTCCAGCAGGGCGATTCCGGTGCCGCCCCCGGTGACGACCACGGAGGCCGAACCGCGCTGGGCCTGTGCGGCGGTCACCACGTCGACGAATCGGGTCGCGGCGGCCGCGACCAGTTCCTCCTGCCCGGCCAGCACCTCGACCGCGGGCTCACTCATAGACGACCTTTCCGATTCCGGCCAGGGCCTCGGCGTAGACCTCGTCGGCGTCGAGCCGGCGCAACTCCTCGGCCAGGCAGTCTCTGGTTTCCCGGCGGGCCAGGGCATAGCGCTGGGCAGGCTCACCGGTGCGGCTCAGCGTCGCGGTGCGACCGGTCTGCGGGCGTGAGATGGAGATCGACACCGACGGCCGGTGCAAGACCACCTCGAGATCGCCGATCGACCGGCGGATCGGGCAGTTCAATTTGGCGGCCAGCCAGCCGGCCAGCATCTCCAGCGCCGGCTCCTCCGCGAGTCCGGAGACCGTCACCGACTCGACCGGCTCATATGGCGGCACGTCCAGGGCGGTGGCCAGCAGCGCCCGCCAGGTGGTGATCCGGCTCCAGGCCAGATCCGTATCACCCGGAGCGTACGAATCGAGCCGGCGGGTGATCGCCGAACGCGGGTCCGGGGCGAAGGTGGCATCGGTGATGCGGCGAATCGCCAAGCGGCCCACCGAATCCTGGGACGGGAACTCCGGCGCGCCACGCGGCCACCACGCCACCACCGGGGTGTCCGGCAGCAGGAACGGCACCACGATGCTGCTCTCGTTGTTCACCAGTTCGCCCTGCAACCGCAGCACCACGATCTCGGCCGCGCCGGCGTCACCGCCAACCCTGATCTGGGCGTCGAGTTTCGTCTCGGAGAACCGGTCGCCGCGCGCGAGCACGATCACCCGGCAGGGATGTTCGCGGCTCGCGTCGTTCGCGGCGTCGATGGCCTCCTCGGCTTCGGAGGAGTCCAGTGTGCACACCACCAGGGTGAGCACCCGGCCCATCGCGATCACACCATTGCTCTCGCGCAGGCTCACCAACCGCTTGGTCACCTCGCGCGTGCTGGTGGCGGGCATATCGATGATCATGGCCGCCGCCATTCGCGCCCGGTCCGGGCGAGCATCGCATCCGCCGAGGCCGGGCCCCAGGTGCCGGATTCGTACGGTTCGGGCTTACCGTGCGTGGCCCAGTGCTCCAGTACGGGATCGAGGATCTGCCAAGCCAATTCGACCTCCTCGTTGACCGGGAACAGCGACGGTTCACCGAGCAGCACGTCCAGGATCAGGCGTTCGTAGGCCTCCGGCGAGGATTCGGTGAACGATTCGCCGTAGCTGAAGTCCATATTCACATCGCGCACCTCCATCCCCGATCCGGGGACCTTGGAGCCGAAGCGCATGGTGATGCCCTCATCCGGCTGTACACGGATGACCAGGGCATTCTGCCCGAGTTCCTCGGTCATCGTCTCGTCGAAGGGCAGATGCGGGGCGCGTTTGAACACCACCGCCAGTTCGGTCACCCTGCGGCCCAGTCGTTTTCCGGTCCGCAGGTAGAACGGCACCCCGGCCCAGCGCCGGGTATTGACGATCAGCGTGATCGCGGCGTAGGTCTCGGTGGTCG
>JAFMQT010000653.1 GCA_017354515.1 Nocardia sp.
GCGCGATCGCCGAATCGGGGTTGGCGCGCGAGGACGTGTACGTCACCACCAAACTGTGGAATTCCGAGCAGGGGTACGACTCCACCCTGCGCGCGTTCGACGCGAGTATGGACAAGCTCGGACTGGATTACGTGGACCTGTATCTGATCCATTGGCCGGTGCCGAAAGCCGATCGGTACGTGGACACCTTCCGGGCCTTCCAGGCATTGAAGGGGCAGGGCCGGATCACCTCGATCGGGGTGTCGAATTTCCAGCCGGACCATCTGCGCCGGCTGATCGAGGAGACCGGTGAGGTGCCGGCGGTCAATCAGGTGGAATTGCATCCGGCGCTGGCGCAGAACACGCTGCGCGAATTCCACGCCTCCCAGGGCATCGCCACCGAGGCCTGGAGTCCGCTGGGCCAGGGCTCGGAGCTGAAGGATCCCACGGTCGTCGAGGTGGCCGAGCAAGTCGGCCGCACCCCGGCCCAGGTGCTGATCCGGTGGCATCTGCAGACCGGCAATATCGTCATCCCCAAATCGGTGACCCCGGAACGTATTCGGGAGAATTTCGATGTCTTCGGCTTCGAGCTGAGCGCCGAGCAGATGGCGACACTGCACGCGCTCGACACCGGCACCCGGGTCGGACCGGACCCCGACACCTTCTCCATGGGCCTGGACTGATCCGGAGGATGTCCTCGTCGCGGTAATCGCGCGGCTAATACAGTGGTGGGGTCGATTACCACCGGCGGGCAGTGCCTCGCCGTAAGCGGACGGGGAGAAGCCAGATGCTCGCAGTGACCCGGGACGGTGACGTCCTCACCATCGAATTGCAGCGCCAGGAGCGCCGCAACGCCCTCAACACCGAACTGGTGGCGGCGTTGAAGACGGCCTTCACCACCGAGCTGGGTGCTGCGCGGGCCGTCGTGCTGACCGGCCAGGGCCCGATTTTCAGTGCGGGCGCCGACCTCGAGGGCGTGTATTCCGAGGAGTTCCTGGACGCTCTGCTGGACCTGATGAGCACCATCGAATCGACGCCGGTGCCGGTGATCGCCGCGATCAACGGCGGTGCGATCGGCGGCGGTGTGCAGCTGGCGCTGGCCTCGGATCTGCGGGTGATGGAACCCGATTCCTATCTCGCCATCCCGGCCGCGAAATTGGGTGTTTCGGTGGACGGCTGGACGATCCGCCGGCTCGCCGCGCTGATCGGCGGCGGTCCCGCGCGCACCATCCTGCTCGGCGCCGACCCCGTATCCGCCACGGACGCATACAATTTCGGGTTCGCAAACCGGATCGGAACGCTCGCCGACGCCCAGCAGTGGGCCAAATCCATCGCCGAATTGGCCCCACTCTCGCTGCGGCATATGAAACTGGTCCTCAACGACGACGGCACCCGCGCCGCGGCCACCCAGCAGCAGCGCGATGCCCTGGAGGCCGCGTGGCGCAGCGCCGATGCCCAGGAGGGCCGACTGGCCCGCGAGCAGAAGCGTGCGGCCAAATTCTCCGGACACTGACGTCCCCGGAGTGACTTCCCGAACGATTTCACCGAAAGCTGGACAATGACCGATATCGTCGCCGCGGCGCGGAAAGTGGCGGTGGCCACGGCAGGAATGGTCGGTGCGCGCTGGGTGGTCCGCGCGGCCGGCCCGATTCCCTTGGAGATGGGTGCGTCCGCCGCCGATATCGCGCCGGTCGCGACCGGTGCGGCGGCCTATCACGACGGCCGATTCCACAACACCGAACCCTCGACCGAGGTGGTCCCCGATTCCGGCATGCTGTGGCAGGCGCTGACCCGCCGCGGTTCCGGGCGCCCACCCGGAAAAGTGCCGCTGGCGACCGCCGAGCATCCCGAACAGGCCGCCGAATTGGCCGTGACCTGGTACGGGCATGCGACCGCGCTGGTCGAGGTGGACGGCTACCGGATCCTGACCGATCCGGTGTGGAGCGAGCGGGTCTCCCCCTCACCACTGGTCGGACCGGCCCGGTTGCATCCGGTTCCGGCACCGCTGTCCTCGCTGCCTCCGGTGGATGCGGTGGTGATCTCGCACGATCACTACGACCACCTGGATCTGCGGACGGTGCGGGCACTGGTGCGGTCACAGACGGCACCGTTCGTGGTGCCGATCGGGATCGGCGCGCATCTGCGCAAGTGGCGGGTGCCCGACC
>JAFMQT010000299.1 GCA_017354515.1 Nocardia sp.
GGGTATTGACGTTCAGCGTGATCGCGGCGTAGGTCTCGGTGGTCGAGTTCGGGTCGAAACCCTCCTCGTCGAGCAGGCCGACCACCTTTTCACTGCCCTGCCAGCCGGGTCCGTACTGACCGCGGGCGGTGGTCTCCTCGAGCGGTTCGACCAGTTTGGTGGCCGAGAGCACCTTGAGTTTCTCGACCTGCAACTGACGCGGGGAGAAACTGACCGGGTCCTCCATCGCGGTCAGCGCCAGCAACTGCAGCAGATGGTTCTGGATGACATCGCGGGCGGCGCCGATACCGTCGTAATAGCCCGCGCGCCCGCCCAATCCGATGTCCTCGGCCATGGTGATCTGCACGTGGTCGACGAAACCGGCATTCCAGATCGGCTCGAACAGTTCGTTTGCGAAGCGCAGTGCCAGCAGATTCTGCACCGTCTCCTTGCCGAGGTAGTGATCGATCCGGAAGACCGTCTCCTCCGGGAACACCCGGTTGACCAGAGCGTTGAGCTCCTGTCCGCTGCGCAGATCGTGCCCGAACGGTTTCTCGATCACCACTCGCCGCCACGGCCGAGGTTCGGTCTCGCCGGGTTCGGCCGGTTTGGCGAGCCCGGTGCGCGAGAGCTGCTCGAGCACCAGGGGGAACGCGTTCGGCGGAATCGACAGGTAGAAGGCGTGATTGCCGCCGGTGCCGCGTTCGGTGTCGAGTTTGTGCAGGGTTTGCGCGAGCGCGGTGAAGGCCTCGTCGTCCTCGAAGGTGCCCTGCACGAAGCGGATCCCCTCCGAGAGTTGATCCCAGACCTCCTGGCGGAAGGGGGTTCTCGCGTGTTCCTTGACCGAATCCAGGACCACCTGGGCGAAGTCCTCATCGGCGTAGTCGCGGCGGGCGAAGCCGACCAGCGCGAAACCCGGGGGCAGTAGCCCCCGGTTCGCGAGGTCGTAGATGGCCGGCATCAATTTCTTGCGTGACAGATCGCCTGTCACCCCGAAGATCACCATGCTGCACGGTCCGGCGATGCGGGGCAGCCGCTTATCACGCTCTTCGCGCAGCGGATTTCCCGGGGCGACCGGATTGTTCTGGCCGGCCATCGGATCAGCTGTTTCCGGTGCTCTTCAGCTCGGCGGCGGTCGCGGTCAGCAACTCTTCCCACGACTTCTCGAACTTCTCCACGCCTTCGCGCTCGAGGACGAGGAAGACATCGTCGAGATCGATGCCGACATCGGTCAGTGCGTCGAAGACCGCCTGGGCCTGCTCCGCGGTGCCGGAGACGGTGTCCCCGCGCAGCTCACCGTGGTCGGCGAAGGCCTCGAGGGTCTTCTCCGGCAGGGTGTTGACGGTATCGGGGGCCACCAGTTCGGTGATGTACATAGTGTCCGGGTAGTCCGGGTTCTTCACACCGGTGGATGCCCACAGCGGGCGCTGTTTGGTGGCGCCGCCGGACTTGGCCAGATGGGTGTACGTGGAGGTGTGCTCACCACCGGAGAACGCGTCCTGATAGGCCGCGTAGGCCAGCCGCGCATTGGCGATGCCGGCCTTACCGCGCAGTTCGAGCGCTTCGGGGCTGCCGATCTGCTCGAGCCGCTTATCGATTTCGGAGTCCACCCGCGAGACGAAGAACGAAGCGACCGAATGGATCCGGGCCAGGTCGTGGCCGGCGATCTGCGCCCGGCGCACACCATCCAGATACGAGCCCATCACGCTGCGGTAGCGCGATACCGAGAAGATCAGGGTGACATTGACGCTGATGCCCTCGGCGATGACGCGGGTGATCGCGGGCAGGCCCGCCTCGGTGGCCGGGATCTTGATGAACAGGTTCGGCCGGTCGACGATCTTCCACAGCTCGATCGCCTGCGCGACGGTCTTGTCGGTGTCGAAGGCCAGGCGTGGGTCGACCTCGATCGACACCCGGCCGTCCTTGCCGCCGCTGGCCTCGAAGACCTCGGTCAGCACATCGCAGGCCGCGCGGACATCGTCGGTGGTGATGGTGCGGATGGCCGCGTCCACGTCGGCGCCCTGGGCGGCGAGTTCGCGGACCTGGTCGTCGTAGGCGTGGCCCTTGCTCAGGGCACCCTGGAAGATCGTCGGGTTGGTGGTGACGCCGACGACACCGCGGGTGGCGATGAGTTCGGCGAGGTTACCGGAATTGATCCGGTCGCGCGACAGATCGTCGAGCCACACCGACACGCCTGCTGCAGACAGTGTGGCGAGATTCTCGTTCTGTGCCATGGGTTTTTATCCCTTCACCTTGTTCAGTGAACGCTGGGCGGCATCGATAACGGCCTCTTCGGTGAAGCCGAACTCGCGGAACAGGGTCTTGTAATCGGCGGAGGCGCCGAAGTGTTCGATCGAGACGTTCTCACCGGCGCTACCGGTGAAGCGCTGCCACGGCATCGCGATCCCGGCCTCGACGGTGACGCGGGCGGTGACCTGCGGGGGCAGCACCTCGTCGCGATACGCCTGATCCTGAGCGTCGAACCATTCCACGCAGGGCATGGATACCACCCGGGTGCCGATGCCCTTCTCCTCGAGCCTAGTACGTGCGGCCACCGCCAGGTGCAGTTCCGAACCGGTACCGATCAGGATGACCTGCGGTGTCGCGGTGGAGGATTCGGCCAGGATGTAGCCGCCGCGCGAGACGCCCTCGTAGCTGGTGCCCTCCAGGGTCGGCACGTTCTGGCGGGTCAGTGCCAGCGCCGACGGGCCGTCCGTATGCGGATGTTCGGCCGGCACGAAATGCGAACGCTGCTCGGCGCTTTCGAGTTCGAGGATGGTGCGCCAGGCGTGCACGGTCTCGTTGGCATCGCCCGGGCGGACCACGTTCAGGCCGGGGATGGCCCGCAACGCCGCCAGATGTTCGATCGGCTGATGGGTCGGCCCGTCCTCGCCGAGGCCGATCGAGTCGTGGGTCCAGACGTAGATCGCCGGAACCCGCATCAGCGCGGCCAGCCGTACCGCCGGGCGCATGTAGTCCGAGAACACCAGGAAGGTGCCGCCGTAGGGGCGGGTCGGGCCGTGCAGGGCGATACCGTTGAGGATCGAGCCCATCGCGTGCTCACGCACCCCGAAATGCAGTGTGCGGCCGTAGGGCTGGGCCTTGAACATTCCGGTCGAGATCGACTCCGGCCCGAAGCTGGGCGAATCCGGCATCGTGGTGTTGTTGGATTCGGCCAGGTCTGCCGAACCACCCCACAGCTCGGGGAGTACCGGTGCGAGCGCGGCCAGCACCTTGCCCGAGGCCTTGCGGGTGGCAACACCCGCGGGGTCGGCCTCGAAACTGGGCAGGGCGTCGGCCCAGCCCTGCGGCAGCCGGCGCTGCGTCAGCCGGTCGAACAGGGCCTTGTTCTCGGGATTGGCCTGCGCCCAGGCGTCGAAGCCCTCCTGCCACTGCGCCCGCGCGCGCTTGGCGCGATCGGCGGCATTGGTCCGGGTGTGGGCGATGATGTCCTCGTCGACCACGAAGCTCTGGCCCGGATCGAAGCCCAGGGCCTGCTTGACACCGGCGACCTCGTCGGTCCCCAGGGCGGCGCCGTGCGCGGCTCCGGTGTTCATCTTGTTCGGCGCCGGATAGCCGATGACGGTGCGCAGCACGATCAGCGTCGGCTTGTCGGTGACGGCCTTACCGGCCTCGATCGCGGCGAGGATGCCGGTGACGTTCTCGCCGCCGTCGACGTGGCGGACATCCCAGCCGTAGGCCTCGTAGCGGGCGGCGGTGTCCTCCGACAGCGCGATCGAGGTGTCGTCCTCGATCGAGATCTTGTTGTCGTCGTAGACGACGACCAGGTTGCCGAGCTGCTGGGTACCGGCCAGCGAACACGCCTCGGAGGTGACGCCCTCCTCGATATCGCCGTCGGAGGCGATGACGTAGATGAAGTGGTCGAACGGGCTGGTGCCGGGGGCGGCGGCCGGATCGAACAGGCCGCGCTCACGCCGGGCGGCCATGGCCATACCCACGGCGGAGGCCAGACCCTGGCCCAGCGGACCGGTCGTGATCTCGACACCCTTGGTGTGCCGGAATTCCGGGTGGCCGGGGGTCAGTGAACCCCACTTGCGCAGGTTGCGCAGATCGTCGAGTTCGAGGCCGGAGCCCGACAGGTACAGCTGGATGTACTGGGTGAGGCTGGAATGCCCGCACGACAGGACGAACCGGTCGCGGCCGACCCACTCGGGATCGGCCGGGTCGTAACGCATCACCCGCTGGTACAGCGAATACGCCAGCGGCGCAAGGCTCATCGCGGTGCCGGGGTGGCCGTTGCCGGCGGCCTGTACGGCGTCGGCGGCCAGCACCCGGACGGTGTCGACGGCCTTGGTGTCGGCATCGGTCCATTCGGCCGGATGTGCTGGTTGGATGAGTGCGCGGATGTCGTCTGTGACTGACACGACCGAGGTTCTCCTGACCTTCTCGGGTAGGTACATAAGGGCGGGTTGTGGGATGCACCCACCACCCTAGAGGTGTCCGGATCGGTGGGACAGGGGAACCCTGCGGCCGCACCCCGTGCAGGTATTGCAGGCCCGCCGGTCTACCATCGTCTGTAGTAGAGGCTGCGCCGCCCGCGCCGCGCTCTGCGGTGACAGCGGAATCGGCTGCGCGGGAATCCTCACCGGAACCCAGAGCGCCGCCCCGTTGCCTTCCTACCGGATCGATGCACCACCTGCGAGGAGATACAGTGCGGATTGGGCAACAGCCGGGTGACGCGCATGGCTCCTCCGCGACGGCGCTCGCCGATCGGGTTCCGGGCAGCGGCCCGCTGTCGACCCTGGCGCGCCGAGTACTGGCCTATATCGCGCTGACCAAACCGCGTGTCATCGAACTGCTGCTGGTCGCCACGATCCCGACGATGCTGCTGGCCCACCGCGGCCATGTCGACATCCGGTTGATCGCGGCCACCCTGTTCGGTGGCTGGATGGGCGCCGCCAGCGCCAACACGCTCAACTGCGTGGCCGACGCCGATATCGACAAGATGATGAAGCGCACCTCCAAGCGCCCGCTGGCGCGGGACGCGGTGCCCACCCGCAACGCGTTCGTCTTCGGCGTGGCGCTGGGGCTGGGCTCGTTCGCCTGGCTGTGGTGGCAGGCGAATCTGCTCTCCGGCGCGCTGGTCGTGGCGACGATTCTGTTCTACGTCTTCGTCTACACGCTCGGCCTCAAACGCCGGACCTCCCAGAATGTGGTGTGGGGCGGCGCCGCCGGCTGTATGCCCGCGCTGGTGGGCTGGTCAGCGGTGACCGGAACCATCGGCTGGCCGGCGATCGTGCTGTTCGCGGTCATCTTCTTCTGGACGCCGCCGCACACCTGGGCACTGGCCATGCGCTACAAGGACGACTACCGCGCGGCCGGGGTGCCGATGCTGCCGGTGGTTGCCACCGAACGCAAGGTCACCAAGCAGATCGTCATCTACACCTGGTTGACCGTCCTCGCGACGCTGGCCCTGATCCCGGCCACCGGGCCGATCTACGCGGCCGTGGCGATCGTGGCCGGTGCCTGGTTCCTGCTGATGGCCCACCAGCTGTATTCCGGCGTGCACAAGGGCGCGTCGGTGCAGCCGCTGCGACTGTTCCTGCAGTCCAACAACTATCTGGCCGTCGTGTTCTGCGGTTTGGCCGTGGACTCGGTGCTGGGGTGGAACACCCTGGGCTCCACCCTGTTCCACTGATCGGCACCCTGTTCCACTGATCAGCCCGGGCAGCCGGGCTGGAAGGGATAGCAAGCGTGGCCGGGAGGCTGGCTGGGGACGGTCTTCTCCGGTGCCGGTGTGAACGGTGCGGTCGTGGTGAACTCGGGCAGCGGTACCTGGTCGTGTGAGCCGCCGCCTCCGGATCCCCCGGATCGGCCGCCGAAGGTGCACATGGCGGCCACCGCCAGCACGACCACCAGAATGCCCAGCAGAATCAGCGGCACCAGGGCGCGGACGCCGCCTCGTTTGCGTGGCGGGGCCGCGGGACGCTGGTCGAAGGGCACCGAATACGGCTGCTGCGGGGTGAAACCACCGTGCGGCGCGGGACCGTTCGGTCCGAATCCGGGCCCTCCCGCGACCGGCTGCGGCGGCGCGCCCGGCGCTGCGGCCCCGGGGTGCGGGCC
>JAFMQT010000300.1 GCA_017354515.1 Nocardia sp.
CAGGACCTGGCGGCGCAGTGACCGCATCCGGCGGCGCTTGGTCTCCGGATCGTCGGTGATCGCGGCCATGATCGCATCCTCGACACTGTCCAGATCGTGTGGATTGCATAGATAGGACTGCCGCAATTCCGCTGCCGCACCGGTGAATTCGCTCAGCACGAGAGCTCCGTTGAGGGCGCTGTGCGCGGCCACGTACTCCTTGGCGACCAGATTCATCCCGTCGCGCAGCGGTGTCACCAGCATGACGTCGGCGGCGACGAAGAAGGCGATCAGCTCCTCGCGCGGGATCGGCCGATGCAGATAGTTCACGAATGGGTAACCGACACGGGAGAATTCGCCGTTTATCCGGCCGACCTGGCGTTCGATATCCCCGCGCATCTGGATATAACTGTCCACCCGCTCACGGCTCGGGGTGGCCAACTGGACCATCACGGTCTCGGCCGGATCCAGCCGGCCCGAATGCAGTAGCTCCTGCAGGGCGGCCAAGCGGATATCGATGCCCTTGGTGTAGTCCAGCCGATCCACACCCAGCAGAATGTGTTTGGGATTGCCCAATTCCTGGCGGATCTGGGCCGCGCGATCACGCACCGATTTGCGCCGCGCCACCTCGTCGAGTTCGTTCGAGGCGATCGAGATCGGGAAGGCGCCCACCCGCACCGTGCGGAAACCCACCTGCACCACACCCAATTTCGAACGCACCCCGACATTGCCGCGCGAAGTGCGCTGTCCGGCAAGTCTTTTCGCGAGGTACAGGAAGTTCTGTGCGCCACCGGGCAGATGGAAACCGATCAGATCCGCACCCAGCAGGCCCTCGATGATCTCGGTACGCCAGGGCAACTGCATGAACAGCTCGACCGGCGGGAACGGAATGTGCAGGAAGAAGCCGATCGTCAGATCCGGGCGGAGCATGCGCAGCATCTTTGGTACCAATTGCAGCTGATAGTCCTGCACCCACACCGTCGCGCCCTCGGCGGCCACCTTCGCGGTGTGCTCGGCGAAACGACGGTTGACCTCGACATAGGCGGCCCACCAGTGCCGGTGGTAGTCCGGCCGGACGATGACATCGTGATACAGCGGCCACAGCGTGCCGTTGGAGAAGCCCTCGTAGTACTCGGCCACCTCGGCCGAACTCAGCGGAACCGGGAACAGATCCAGGCCGTCCTCGGTGATCGGGTCCACATCGACATCGGGCACACCGGCCCAGCCCACCCAGGCTCCGGCATTGGTGCGGAGCACCGGTTCCAGCGCGGTGACCAGACCGCCGGGACTGCGCTTCCATCGCGTCGTGCCGTCGGGCAGGGTTTCCAGATCCACCGGAAGCCGGTTGGCGACGACGACGAACCCCGATCCGGCACCTCCGTACTGGATCGCTGATCCGGATTCGGCCTCCGGCGCAGCGGGGGAGTCTCGATCGGTACGTCTATCGCTCGTCTGGTCCACTGGTGGATCCTCCGGTCGCCGACATGGCGGAGCTGGGGCGTGGGATTTCAGTTGTCGACCCGGGCGCCTGCCGCACCCGGATGCCGGGCTCAGGCCTGTTCGCTACGGGTGCTCGGGCCGATGCCGAGCATCGACAGCAGCATCCGGCACTCGTCGGCGTCGGTGGCGTAGGCGGCGACCACGCGCTGGGCCTGACGGGCCGTCTCGTCGGCCAGCGGTTCCAGATCGTCGTCCGCGATTTCGTTGGCGCTCTTCGCGGCCATCGGCGTTGTCCTCTCGGCTCAGGGTCGGGAAAGGCGACTCCGGTTCCACCCCGTTGTGGAGTCGGCGCCGTGCGTTGTCAATGGTATCGGGCGGGCCGAAATCGGACATCTCTCCCGCGTCATATTCTGGATGTCAACCAGCTTCGGCGGCGGCCGGATATGGCGAGACCGCTCACACCGGAAAACGCCGGAGCCGGATAAACCTATACCGTGGATGTCAGGGCCTGCGCGGCCCGTCATCACCTGTCGGAGTATCGCAGAAAGGGTCGCAGCATCATGCCGTTGGCCACGGTGAATGGAATCTCACTGAACTACCAGGTGAAGGGAGACAAGGCCAAGGGCACCGACACCAAGGGAACAGCGCCGCTGGTGGTGCTGATCATGGGTACCGGCAGTCCCGGGCGGGTGTGGGAACTGCATCAGGTGCCGGCCCTGGTCGCCGCCGGTTTCCGGGTCTGCACCTTCGACAATCGCGGTATCGCACCCTCCTACGAGGCGCCGGACGGCATTCACATCGACGATATGGTCGCCGACACCGCCGGGCTGATCGAATTCCTGGACGAGGGCCCGGCCCTGGTCGCCGGTACATCGATGGGCGCCCGGGTCACCCAGGAGTTGGCCCTGGCCCGGCCCGACCTGGTCCGCAAGGCGATTTTCATGGCCGGTCACGCCCGGCTCGACCAGTTCCAGAAAACCCTGTCGCTCGGCGAACACGAACTCGACGCGTCCGGTATATCGCTGCCGGCCAAATACGAGGCCGCGCTCACCGCGGTGATGAACCTGTCGCCGGCCACCATGGCCGACAGCAATTCCGCGCGGGACTGGCTCGACATGTTCGAATTCACCGGTGGGCCGGTCACTCCCGGGATCCGCGCACAGCGCCGGATGGACCATGACTTCGACCGGCTGCAGGCCTACCGCGGTATCAAGGTGCCGTGCCTGTCCATCGGTTTCGCCGACGACCGCATGATTCCGGCCTATCTGAGCCGCGAACTGGCGGAAGTCATCCCCGACGCCCGCTACCACGAGATCCCCGATGCCGGGCACTTCGGCTATCTGGAGCGGCCGGAAGCGGTCAACAAGATCCTGCTCGACTTCTTCGGCGGGACGCGCTGACGGCCGTCCGTCGGCCGCTACCGCAGCCATACTGCGTAACGCCGGCCTTGCTAGGGTCGACAGCACCACCGAGCCGCCAGGCTCACAAATCGACACCGAGCCGCCAGGCTCACAAATCGACACCGAGCCGCCAGGCTCACAAATCGACACCGAGCCGCCAGGCTCACAAATCGACACCGAGCCGCCAGGCTCACAAATCGACACCGAACCCGTCAACGAGCCAGCAAATAGTGAGGTGAAATGAGCACCAACCCCTTCGATGATCCGGACGGTCGTTTCTACGTTCTGGTCAACGCCGAGGAGCAGTACTCCCTGTGGCCGTCGTTCGCCGAGATCCCGGCCGGATGGACCAAGGTGTTCGGCGAGGAGAGCCGCGAGGCCTGCGTCGAATTCATCGAGAAGACCTGGACCGATGACCGGCCCAAGAGTCTGCGCGACGCCATGGCCGCCGACGAAGCCGCTCGCGCCGGAAAGTCCTGATCGGCGCTTCACCACTGTTGCGGCGCGGCTGCGCGATGCCCCGGGTATCGCACAGCCGCGCGGGTGATCGTCGTGCGCGTTTTCCCGTAATGCCCGCTCGTGGTTATGATTGCAGCGCTTTTCCGCCTCCTTAGCTCAGTGGTAGAGCACTCGCCTTGTAAGCGAAAGGTCGTCAGTTCAATCCTGACAGGGGGCTCGAATAGGCCCTGACCTGCATGAATAGGTCAGGGTCTAGTTTTATGCGGGTGAGCACAATGCTCGAACAACGGTAGATTTCGCTCCCGTAGCCCGGCCGGGTTCAGCGGGTCCGCAGCGGGCTCGCAGAAAACTCCCAGGCGATGTTCAGTGCATTCTGGGGCGGAGGGGGCAACATATGCGGCATGAGTGGTGTGCCTAGTGACCGGACCCCAGAGGCTCGCATCCTGGTGGTCGACGATGAACCGATGATCGTCGAACTGCTGTCGGTGAGTCTGCGCTATCAGGGGTTCGAGGTCGCCACCGCCGCGAATGGCGCTGAAGGTCTGGACCGGTCCAAGCAGTTCCGCCCGGACGCTCTGATCGTCGATGTGATGATGCCGGGCATGGACGGCTTCGGCCTGTTGCGTCGCTTGCGTGCCGACGGTATCGACGCACCGGTGCTGTTCCTGACCGCCCGCGACGAGATCGAGGACAAGATCACCGGCCTGACTCTCGGCGCCGACGACTACGTCACCAAGCCTTTCTCGCTCGAGGAGGTGGTGGCGCGGCTGCGGGTGATTCTGCGCCGCTCCGGTCACGTGGTGGAGGAGACCGAATCGTCACGGATCCGGTTCGAGGACATCGAACTGGACGACGACACCCACGAGGTGTGGAAGGCGGGGGAGCCGGTGGCGCTGTCACCGACCGAATTCACCCTGCTGCGGTACTTCATGGTCAACGCCGGGACGGTGCTGAGCAAACCGCGCATCCTCGACCACGTCTGGCGTTACGACTTCGGCGGCGAGGTCGGGGTGGTGGAAACCTACGTCTCCTATTTGCGCAAGAAGGTCGACACCGGCCCGGACCGGCTGATTCACACGCTGCGCGGAGTCGGCTATGTCATGCGCGCCCCCAGCCGCAGCCGAACCTCGGCCAAATGAGCGATTCGCGCTCGGTGCGTGAGGTTTTCGCATCCGACTCAGCGGACTGGGCATCCGGCTCGGCGGACTCGGGGTCGACTACCGCCGGCCGGCTGATCGATGACCGCTCGGCCCACGACCCGGGCGATCGGTCGCTGCCCGGGATGTCCGAGGAGATGAACCCCGCGCCGGAGCCATCCGGCGGCGTCGATCCCGAGAACCGGATCGGCTTGCGGGGCAGGATCTCTCGCCGGTTGTCGGCGGTGCCGCTGCGGGTGACATTGGCGATCGCGCTGGTCGCGCTGGCCGCACTCGGCCTGCTGGTATCGGGTGTCGCGGTCACCTCGGCGATGCACAATGTGCTGACCAGCAGTGTCGACCGCCAACTGCGCGGGGTCTCGCACGATTGGGCTTCGCCGTATCTTGCGACCGCCCCGCGTCAACCTCCGCAGGAGGGGCGGCGGCATTCCTCCGGATTCTTCTATGTCCGGATCGAGAATCCCAACGGTTCGACGCGCTATCTCTTACCTTCGGGCACAACGACTCCCGATTTCCCGGCCGATCTCGGTACCCGGATCCGTACCGTCGGGTCGGTGGGTAATCCCGACGAGCGGTGGCGCGTCATCCGGGTGACCAGCCCGGAGGGCACCAGCTGGGTCGGTATCCGGCTGAGCGAGAACGAGAACATCATCAATCGGCTGGTGGCGCTGGAGATCGCGGTGGGTCTGATCGTCCTGGTGGTGCTGGCGGTGGTGGCGCACTTTGTCATCCGGCGCAGTCTGCGGCCGCTCGGCGAGGTGGAGAAGACCGCGGCGGCGATCGCCGGCGGGGACCTGCATCGCCGGGTTCCGGTGCAGGGCAACAATACCGAGGTCGACCGGCTGTCCCGATCGCTGAACGGGATGCTCACCCAGATTCAGACCGCCTTCGCGGCGACCGAGGCTTCCGAGGAAGCGGCCCGCCTGTCGGAGAAGAAGATGCGGCGGTTCGTCGCCGACGCCAGTCACGAACTGCGCACCCCGCTGACCACGATCAAGGGGTTCGCGGAACTGTCGCGGCAGGGCGCCGGCGATCCGGCCATGCTGATGGACCGCATCGAACGCGAATCCAAGCGGATGAGCCTGCTGGTCGAGGATCTGCTGATGCTGGCTCGTCTGGACGCGCAGCGGCCGGTAGAACAGCGGCCCGTGGATCTGCTGGGGTTGGCCAGTGATGCCGTGCACAACGCCCGCGCGGTGGACGCGGCCAGCCGCCCGGAAGGTCCGAGCCGTCCGGTGAACCTCGAAATCCGTACCGGCCCGGGGACATTGGAGGTCCGCGGTGATGAGCAGCGACTGCGTCAGGTCCTGGCGAACCTGGTCAACAACGCACTCACCCACACTCCGCCGGAGGCGTCGGTGACGGTCGCGTTGACACCGGAGGCCGCCGGGGTGCTGATCGAGGTCGCCGACACCGGTCCCGGTCTGGAACCCGAGGATGCCGAGCGCATCTTCGAGCGGTTCTACCGCGCCGACTCCTCCCGTAACCGTGATACCGGCGGTAGCGGATTGGGTCTGTCGATCGTGCAGGCGCTGGTGCTGGCGCACGGTGGCAGCGTGTCGGTGCGCAGTGAACCCGGGCAGGGCACCACCTTCGAGGTGCGCCTGCCCCGGGAACGGCAAT